>JAJUJN010000043.1 GCA_029265335.1 Alcaligenaceae bacterium | reverse complement strand
GCATCCTCGGTATGCAAAGTGATTGATTCTTAAAGGATTTACGTTTTCTCGAGCAACGGACCGCGTTCTGGCACGCTTTTCGCATGAGGTTGGTCAAAGGCTGAGGAAAGCGCGCTCCATACTGGGTGCCAGCTTTTCTTCAGCCCGAGCCAGTACCCAGGAGGTCTGCCATGGAAGCCCAGAATTCGCACGAGATCGCGACCCTGCAAAACTTGATTCATCTGGAATACGACGCCATTGAAGCCTACAAGGAGGCAATCGAGCGTTTGAGCGACGCCAACTACCGAGCACGGTTCGAAGAGTTTCTGCTGGATCAGCGTGCTCATGTCGCTGATTTAGGCGCTCACATGAAAAGCTTGGGCGAAGACCCGCCCGAGTTCGGCGACGTCAAAAGCATGTGGACGGTGGGCAAGGTGGTGGTGGGCAACTTCGTGGGCGACAGTGCCATTCTCAAGGCGATGAAGTCGAATGAAGAAGCCACTTGCGCCGCGTACGAGAAAGTCGCGCAAGAAGACATCAGCAGCGCGTTGCAGCGCATCGTGACGAAAAACCTTCACGATCAAGCACGACACAGAGCCTGGATGGTGGACGAAATTGAAAACCATTGAGAGTGTCAGGCGCCGTGCTGTGGGCGTGAGCTCGGGTTTGCTGTGCCTGCTGCTGTTGAGCGCTTGCGACAACTACCCCAAAGACGTCGAGAACAGCCTGGCGAAAATCCACGAACGCGGTGAAATCCGAGTGGGGCTGGTTGAAGAGCCGCCTTGGGTGGAGCGCGTGGGCGAAGCGCCGGGAGGTACCGAAGTCGAGCTCATCAAACAGTTTGCCGCCGATCTGGGGGTGGAACCCGCGTTCATTTTTCTTTCGGAAGCGCGGGTGAGTGAAAGCCTGAAGAATTACGAATTGGATATCGCCGCGGGTGGTTTCACGATGGCCAACCCCAGAACAGAAATCAGCTTCACGCGGCCATATCACGTGACTGGCGATGAGGCAAAGCATCAGCACGTATTTGCGCTGCCCCAGGGTGAGAACGCCTTGCAGGTAGCGCTGGAGAAGTTCCTGGGCCCACCCCCATCCAGTGCTTCGGATGGTATGTGACGTGAATATTTCGCCCCAATACGAGTTTTCGGAAGAGCAGAACGCTGCCCTGCGCAAAGCACGGCGACTCGCCTATCTCACCATTGTTTACCTCGCCGTACAAGCGTCTTTGATGTACCTGGTGATGGGTTCGTCACAAGCCATGAAAACTGCGTGGATCGAAGACCTCCTGAGCTTCATTCCGCCCGCCTGTTTTCTGGTGGGGTCCCATATTTGTTGGCGCAAACCTTCGCGCAACTATCCCTACGGCTACCACCGCGCCATTTCGGTTCTCTACTTGTGCGCGGCACTCGCTCTGTTCAGCATGGGCGCGTATTTGCTGGTGGACTCCCTCCTGGCGCTCTTCACTCGGGACCATCCTTCGATCGGCATGCAGGAGTTCTTCGGCATTGACATCTGGCTGGGTTGGTGGATGGTCATGGTGCTGCTCATTGGGGCGATTCCGGCGATCTTTCTGGGCCGGGCCAAAATTGCACCTGCCTTCAAGCTCAACGACAAGATTCTGTACACCGACGGCAAGATGAACAAAGCCGATTGGATGACCGCGGTGGCGGCCGCTGTCGGTGTGTTAGGCATCGGCCTTGGCTGGTGGTGGGCTGACGCGGTGGCCGCAGCGATCATTTCGCTGGACATCATCAACGACGGTTTTCGCCAAACCCGCGACGCCGTCACTGGGCTTCTCAATCGAGCGCCCACGGCGGTCGACGACGGCTTTCTCGATCTTCCCGAACAGATTCAAGAGCTCCTCAACGAATACGAATGGGTGGCTGAAGCCAAAGTGAGGCTTTACGAGCAAGGTCACCTGTTCTTTGGTGAAGCATTTTTTGAGCCACGCGACCCGACGCGTCTGGACGCCAGAGAAATGCGAGAGGCGATGACGCGTATCGCCAACCTCGACTGGCGTTTGCGAGGTGTGTCGCTCTCGGTGGTAGGTGAGGAGCAGCGAGAAGAGAACCCCTGAACTTTCCAAGCAGGACGGATCGGCGAAGACTGGCCTCAGTATCAGCCCCAGCCTACGCCTGCCCGCGCATTTCCTTTGTTACGTTCTCAGGAACCAAGGTATTGCCTTGGTCGCCGCCGGAACGCTATCTGGCGCTTTTCGGCTGGCGCGGATGGTATCGGGAACGACCGTGGCAGAGCGTGAGGCTGGACGATGGATATGCGTGGCGCGGAAGCGTTTGAATGGACCGAAGCTTACGTCGATGCGGAGAGCGAGGCGGTTCAAACTGGGGTGCTGGGCAATTCCGCACCCATGGTGCAGATCTATCACCAGATTCGCAAGGTGGCGGCCACTTCCGCCACGGTGCTGGTCAGTGGCGAAACCGGCACGGGCAAAGAGTATGTGGCGCGCTCCATCCACGAGCAGAGTGACCGGCGCTTTGGCCCTTTCATTGCTGTGAACTGCGGAGCGATCTCGCCCCAGCTGGCGGGCAGCGAGCTCTTCGGCCACGAACGCGGCTGCTTCACCGGTGAGGGGGGGAGTCGTAAGGGCGTCTTCGAGCAAGCGAAGGGAGGCACGATTTTTCTCGATGAAATTACCGAAACGCCACCCGAAGTGCAGGTAAGCCTTTTGCGCGTGCTCGAGAGCCGGCAGCTTTGTCGAGTGGGCGGGGGTCAGCCGGTGGATCTCGACGTGCGGATCGTGGCTGCCACCAACCGAGTGCCGGCGGCTGCGGTGTCGGCAGGAGTGATACGCGCTGACCTCCTGCACCGCCTGCAGGTGTTCACCATCGAGCTGCCGCCGTTGCGCGCCCACCGGCAAGACATTCCCCTGTTGGCTGAACGATTCCTGGGCGAGTTCAACGATGAGTACGGCAGCATTAAGCGCTTGGCGCCCCAGCTGTTCGAGAAGCTGCAAGCTTACGACTGGCCCGGCAACCTCAGGGAGCTGCGCAATGTGCTGCATGGCGCCTACATCATGGCCGACGCAATTCTACGGCCCGAGCATTTGGCCGCCAGAGTCCGCCACGCTACCGCAGCGCCATCGGCAGCGTGCTTGGGTTCTCCGTTGTGCTTTGAGCCCGGCACCCCCTTGGCCGAAGTTGAGCGAGCCCTGATTCTGGCCACCTTGGCGCATTATCAAGGCCAAAGAGCGAAAACCGCTCAGGCACTGGGCGTCAGCCTGAAAACGCTCTATAACCGTCTCCGACAATATGAGTCACCGCCAATCCTCTGAGGGATTGATTGCAGGCAGGTGATTTTTTTCTTGGCAAGTGTTGCCGCGCGCTTCTATCATGAATCTCAACGAGACATGATGCGTTCGGCGCACTGGCGATAAGGTCTGCCGGACACTCCCGAGTTTTTCACCCCTGGAGTTACCGCATGACCAAAGCCGCAATCCACCGCCAAGCGGCGCCGCCTGGTTGGTTCTGGCTGGGCGTACCGTTACTCGCTTTGCTGGGCGCCTGCAACAGTGATCATTCAGGCCCCCCGGCGCCCACCGCCACCCTTGAAGGCCGAGTGCTCGGCGCGCAGGCGCCGCTGGCAGAATGGCGCGTCAAAGCGTTTGCCAGCAGTGCGGACACGCAACCGCACTGGCAGGAAATAGGCGAAACTCTCAGCGACAAATCCGGTCGTTTTGAGCTTCCTTACGGCCTTCCGCCCGACGCCGATCCCTCGGATACCGTGATCTTTCTGCTCGCCGAACGAGGTCCGGCGCAGCTGGCCGGTGTGCTCGACCCGGATCTTGTGGGCGAGGACGCCCGCGTGACGGTCAATGAACGTACCACTGTGGCCACTGGTGTGGCGTTTGCCCAGTTCGTGGCCGGCGATCGAGTGGTGGGCAATCGTTATGGCATGATCAACGCCGCTCGCATGGCCGGCAACCTGGCCAATCCGCAAACGGGCGCTACCGGGGTGGTGCTGGCCTCATCACCCAATGCTTCTGAAACATCTACCCTGGCTACCTTCAATACGCTGGCCAACGCGGTAGCCGCCTGCGTGGCCGATGCCGCGGTGTGCCTGGAGCTGCACGAAGTCACCACGCGCGCCGGTCAGCCTCATGCTGGCAACATGCTGCAGGCGCTATCGAATCTCACTCACGCGCCAGCCTTCCCAGAGCCGAGTCAAGACCGCGTTTATGCGCTGGCGAGCGGCACGGTGGTGAATCAACCTGCACTCAACTCGCCGCCCAACAATTGGTTGCTATTCCTGAAGATTACCGGCGGCTTCTATAGCGAGCAGGCGCCGAGCAATCTGATGAACGGCCCCGGTAACGCCATTTTTGATGAAAAAGGCTACATGTGGGTGAATGGCAACTATCAGCCGCAGGCGGAAGGGGCTTACACCTGCGGTGGCAGACGATTGAACAAGCTGACTCCCTGGGGCGCAGTGGCCGAAGGCACTCCTTTCTTCGGCGGCGGGCTCAACGGCGCCGGCTACGGCATCACCTTCGACCCTGCCGGCGATATCTGGGTGAGCAACTTCGGTTTTGAAGATCCGCCTTGCGCCGATACGCCACTGGCGGCGCCGCACAACAGCCTGTCCCATTTCCGCCCGGATGGCACGCCGGTATCTCCGGCGCACACGGGCTATACGGCCGGCAACATCAGCTGGCCCCAAGGCACGGTGTCGGATCAGGCAGGGAATATCTGGTTGGCCAATTGCGGCAACGACACAGTCACCGTTTACCCCGAGGGCAATCCCAATTTGGCGCGGAATATTGCTTTGCCGCTGCCCGAGGAGCGACCGCGTGGGCCCCGAATGAAGCCCTTCGGTGCGGTGATCGATCATGAAGGCAAGCTGTGGATTGTGAACAACAACACCGACAGCCTGACCGTGATCTCGCCCCAAGGCGAAGTCATCGATACCATTACCAACGCCGATGCCGGCCGCCGAGTGTTCGCGCATCCCATTGGTAACGCCGTGGATAGTGCCGGCAATGTTTGGGTGGCCAATTCCGATTGGCTCGACGTGCCTTGCCCCGGCAATCCGAACTTGGGGCCAGCCCAGAATGCCTCCATTGCCATGGTGTCGGCAGAAACTCGAGAGCCGGTAGCCGGATCCCCTTTCACGGGTGGCGGGGTGGTGCTCCCTTGGGGCATCTCCGTGGATGGTGACGACACGGTATGGGCATTCAATTTTGGTTCGATTCCTCCCGGCCCCACTTTGCCTACCACACCCACGAGCATTACGAGATTTTGTGGTATCCAGGCAGAACATTGCCCGCCGGGTCTGAGCCTGGGCGACCCCATTTCGCCTGATACCGGCTACCAGAGCGATTCCCTGGCACGGCTAACGGCAGGGCAGATCGATCCCTCCGGCAATCTCTGGCTGATGAACAACTGGCGTCTGAATGCCAATCCCGCTCAAAACCCAGGGGCGAACGCCGTGGTGATCGTGATTGGCGCCGCCGGCCCGTTGCAAACACCCGTGATAGGCCCACCACGCGGTTTCGATTGAGCCGAGCAGCAGAAGCCGGGTGGGGCCCGGCTTCCTGCATGCAGGGTTCAGGCTCGTGGCCTGTTACAGCCCTGGGGTGGCGCTTGTCGCTTCGGCGATCGCGCCACCACCCGGACCGCCTTCGAGGTGTCTCTTCAGGCTCTTCAGATACTGATTCAAGATGGTTTCTTCCAGGGTGGACAGAGCCCGGGCAGCTCGCGCACCTGCGCTGCTTCGCCGCGGTGTGAACTTCAAGTTGAGCACCACTCGGCAAGCGGCGCCGTTCTGGATGCTGAAGAAGTTCACGCTGCCCCAGGTGTCGATGT
The DNA here is from genome assembly GCA_029265335.1 of Alcaligenaceae bacterium. Classification (GTDB taxonomy): domain Bacteria; phylum Pseudomonadota; class Gammaproteobacteria; order Burkholderiales; family Burkholderiaceae_B; genus Verticiella. The sequence continues at coordinate 4,665 of JAJUJN010000043.1, read as the reverse complement.
CTGAACCGTCGATCGATTGCCACGAAAGCTTTTTGTTCTCGACGTCGTCTACCACTTCGGAGATCCATTCGATCGACCGGCCCATGGGCAGCCAGAGCTTCCAATAGGTGAGACCATCGTCGTATTCTTCGACGCGCTGCAGCGCAGGCATGACATCCGACAGGTTCTCGAACTGGCGCCAAAATGCGTACACATCGGTGGTTGGCCGGTTGATGACTTCGGAACCACGCAAGGTGATTTCTCCCGCTTCGGGGTTCTCGGCAATATGTTCCAGTTGACGGTAATGTCGTTTGACACACTCGAAGGTGAGAGCGGCGCCGATACCGGCACCAATACCAACCACTAGATGACTGATAGGAGAGCACGACTTCATACCTTACTCCTGCTCGATAGGTTGACTGCTCGAATACTGGCGAGCGAGCGTTGCCGCGTAGCCAGATAGCCTCATGCTAATGAAGTGCAGTAAACCTGCCTATCAGCGCACACCTACGAAGCAGTCGCCATCAATCTTTGCGGTTGAGTACAAAGTCGAATTCGAGCAGATAGGTGCCGTCGTCCTGTTCTACCCAATCGGCCACGAGCGATTCACGCACGCCAAACACGGCGTCGGAATCCAACCAGGGGTCACCATTACGGAACACATGAGTGATCAAGGATTCGTAGCCGGGAGCGTCGATCTTGAAATGCAAGTGTGCGGGGCGCCAGGGATGGCGATTGGTGGCGTCGAGCAGTTGGCCTACCGGGCCATCGTGAGGAATCTGATAGGGCACGGCCACAACACTGCGGAAATGAAAGCGGCCCTGGTCGTCGGTATGTAGAATGCCGCGGGCTTGGGCATGGTCGAGATCGGGGTGCTGCACATCGTAGAGGCCATCGTGATCCGATTGCCAGACGTCCATACGAGCGTTGGCCACGGGTTCGCCATCGAGCCCGCGAACCGTGCCGCGCACCACACAGGGAGTGCCAGCGGCGCCGTTGGCGATATCGTCGCCCAACTCGTAATGGGGTGCGCCCTCCACGTGGAAGGGGCCAAACACGGTGGCCTCGGTACAGCCTCGCGGCTTGTCCTGATTCATGGCTACGGTGAGCATCGACAGGCCGAGTACGTCGGACAGCAGAATGAACTCGTGACGCTTGTCGTCGGTGATGTGCCCCACGCGGGTAAGAAAGTCGATGCCTTTCTCCCATTCGGCCTCGGTGAGCTCCACCTCACGAGCAAAGTCGTGCAAGTGTCGCACCAGGCTGGTGATGATGGTTTTGAGACGTGGATCGGGCGTGTCGGCAAAACGGGCCAGCACGGCGTCGGTAATAGTGTTTTGGTCGAGGTTGCGCATCTCAGTCGGCTCCGCAAACAAAGTGGGGTGGTAATGGCATCACAGAATGATCGGGTGCGCTGCGATGATCACATGGGGCTGGAAGGGCCACCCAGGACATGATTCCAGAGGGCTTCGGCATCGGGCGCGGCCTGGCCACGCCAGGCCACCATTTGGTCTGGGCGTATGAGAGTGAGCTCAGCCTCGTAGAGGGTGAGCAATTCGTTGGCGGCTTCGGGATGTACCAGCGTTAGGTTCACGCCACGTGCTTCGGCGGCTTCCACAATCGGCTGTATCGAACTAGGCTTGGCATTAAGTGCGAGCAGCGTCCAGTCGCGGCCAAAGACATCGTAGAGCGATTGCTCTTGTGTGAGCCAGGCGTGAGGTGGTCGCCCACCAGGTTTGGCGGTGGGCTGGTACTCATTGGGCACGTCTGGCGGAGCCTGGGTGCCGTCGTCCACGACGATGGGCGAGCCATCGTAGCGGGTGCCAAAGGTAACGCCGGGAATATTGAATTCGAGCCGGCCGTGGCGATCAAAATATTCGCCGGCCTCGGCGCGCGCGGCTTCGCCTTGCGGCGTGTCGTCTTCAATATGTGCGGGTGCTCGATAATTTCCCAGGGAGTCGGCAAAGGTTTTGGCGTAGCCGGTGTTGCGTACCGCCGCCGGACGACGCTCAAGGTCGTAGCTGGCCAGCAGTGAAAACGGTGCTTGGCCTGAAGTGACTGCGGCCAGCTTCCAGGCCAGGTTTACCGCATCTTCCACCGCGGTGTTGTCGCCCAGCCCGCCGGCGGGCGTGAACAGATGCGCGGCGTCGCCGCCAATAAAAACGCGGCCCTCTTGTAGGCGTTCGGCCACCAGGCTGTGACCTGCCGTCCAGAACCCCGTCGAGAGAATCTCCACGTCGTCCAGCGCTGTGCCGACGGCGGCGCAGAACATGGCCTTGGCGTCGTCGTCGGTGATGTCTTCTTCCGACTCGTGCGGGTGAAGCTGCGTATGAAAAGCGAACTCGCCGTGACCATCTACCGTGGCCATGAAGGCGCGTCGTTCCGCGTTGAAGGTGACGTTCATCCAGGCGGGCGGATGCGGTACCTTTTGGTAGAACGACGGGCAACGCACATACACCGCAAACATGCGACCGCCCATGAAATCGCGCACTACGCCGGTTTCGCCTTCGTAGCGGATGCCCAGTTCGCGCCTTACCGTGCTGCGCGGGCCATCGGCCCCCACCAGAAAGTCTGCCTCCACCGTGTGGCGCACACCATCGGTAAGCCGCTCGAGTTCGGCGCTGACCCCCGTATTGTGCTGAGTGAACGACAGCAGGCGCCAACCATAAAACAGGGCGTTGCTTGGGTGTTTGAGCGCCTCGCGGTGCAACACCACTTCCACAAACTTCTGCGACACGCGGTGTGGCAGTTCCGCCGCACTCCAGGAGCCCGAGAGCTGGCGAATCGTGGTGCGCGCTTTGGCGGCCGAGGGCAGAGAGAATCGGGCCAGCTCATGACCAGCGTAGCGGGTGAAGTAGGCGATGTCGGTGGGAAAGTCGGCCGGCAGCCCCATGCTGCGGATGGCCTCCGCAAATCCCAGGCGCCGATAATGCTCCATGGTGCGCGCCTGAGTGGCGTTGGCCTGGGGGTTCATGGCGGTGTGGGGTTTGTCGTTCACCAGGAGCAATGGCACCTCGCGCCTGCCCAGCTCATTAGCGAGCATCAAGCCGCAGGGGCCACCGCCCACCACCAGGACGGTCGTACGGGTGGGTGGCAACGAAGACGTTTCGAGAGTCGCGGTATCCATAGTGGAATGGTCAGGCTACCTGACTATAAAGTCAAGAACTTTTTGCCCGAATGGGCTCGGCGAGCAGTTTGGCTTGGGGTGTAGGGGTGCAGCGCTCGAGGTCGGCTTTGAGGCGAATCAGGGTGTCTTTGCCTACCTGCGCCGCAATTTCTGCCTCGGCGGCGGCCACGGCATTGCCAAAGGCGTCGAGCCAGGCTTCGCCGGCGGCAGTGAAACGGATGAGGCGCGCACGACTGTCGTGAGGATCGGGCTCGCGAGCCACCAGCCCTTTGCGTTCCAGTTGCGCCACCAACTCGCTCATCGATTGTTTGGTCATGGCGGCACGCTTTGCCAGCTCGGTGAGGCGTGTACCTTCGCGATCGAGATGACGGGTGGCCTGAACATGGCTGGCGGAAAATTCGCCGTGGCCGGCGGCCAGCATGTGGTCGAGCACACGCTGTTCGAAATGGCGCAGGGCCCCATGCAGTAGGCGGCCCAGGTTGTGATGGCGCCAGGTGTCGGAGGCGGGCTTGTTCATGCCCGCCAGTGTAATGCCGTGTTAACTCGTGTGGTTCGCTGGGATCAGCTTCGGCGCCGTGCGACGACGGTGATCTCGAGCAGCGCGCCGTCGGCCATGAGATCGGAGCGGATCGTGGTACGAGCGGGGTAGGGCTGATTGAAGCGTTTGGCGTATACCTCGTTGAACGGGCCAAAGTCTTCTTTGCGCACCAGATACGCGTTGACCGACACCACGTCGTCGAGGCTCAGATTCTGGCTGGCCAAGGTGGCCTCGATGCGATCGAGGGTAAGTTCGGTCTGGGCCTGAATTCCCTCGGGAATGCTGCCATCGTCACCAAAGGGCAGGTCGCCCGAGAGAAAGACCAGCTCGCCGGCTTCACGAAATTTTGACAAGGGAACATTGGTGGGTGCGCTCATGGCAATACCTCTTCAAAGGGTGGCGGGAATCGAACGGCTCGCCAGGGGAATCGTTCGCCCGCATGCTAGCAGGCCGCCGCAGCTTCCCCAAACCTTGGCCCATCTCAATTGATGCATTGAATGCATTGAACGATCGATTTAATCCATTTCACGTTACCGATGAGCGGTTCTAGAATGGCCACCTTCGATTGCTGGTTCTGGAATCCCTGCTGCTGTGTCTCGTTCGCGCCCCCTTTACCTTCCTGATAATTACACCCTGTTGATCATCGCCACAGTGGTGCTGGCCACTTGGCTGCCGGCTGCCGGTGGGGTGGCCGAGGCCTTGCGCTGGCTCACGATATTCGCCATTGCCTTGCTGTTCTTTCTGCATGGCGCAAAGCTCTCGCGCTCCGCCATTGTGGCGGGCTTTACGCACTGGCGGCTGCATCTGGCCGTTTTCGCTTGCACGTTTGTGCTGTTTCCCATTCTCGGCCTGGCCTTCAGGCCACTCATTGAACCGCTGATCACCAGCCAGCTGTATCTGGGCGTGCTGTTTCTCTGCTTTCTGCCGTCTACGGTTCAGTCGTCGATCGCGCTCACCAGTATTGCTCGTGGCAATGTGTCGGCGGCGGTCTGCGCTGCGTCGGGCTCCACACTGCTCGGTG
>JAJUJN010000069.1 GCA_029265335.1 Alcaligenaceae bacterium | reverse complement strand
CCCTGCTGGCTGCGTGGGGACGACAAGCACGCGATTTCATCCGCCAGCTCGATGAGTTCGACGACGCCAACCAAACCCGCGAGCGCTTTCCGCAAGCGCGCATCGACCTCTTCGAAGAAGACATACCCCCCGAGGCCAGCCTGCTGCAGCAGGTGCAATGCCATATTCGCGATTTCGTGCCGTTGAACGAACACCCGCGTGTACCGGTTGCCAGCTCGGATCGATCGATCGAGTTTCACATCGCACACAGCCCAGTGCGCGAACTTGAGATTCTGCACGATCAGTTGCTGAAACGGCTCGCCCAAGCCACCACCGACAAACCGCTGCGGCCGCGTGACATCGTGGTGATGGTGCCCGCTATCGACAACTTCGCACCGGCGATCCGGGCCGTGTTCGGCCAATACCCAGTCCACGATCCTCGTTATATTCCATTCGACATCGCCGACCTTTCCGCGCGCTCGAACAGCCCTTTGCTGCAGGCCATCCAGTGGCTGCTGAACTTGGCACAAGGCCGCTGCCGCCTATCCGAACTCGGCGCGCTGCTCGATGTGCCCGCCATTGCCGCCCGATTTGACCTGAACGACGACGACATTCCTCGATTGCTGCATTGGCTGCGCGGGGCCGGCATTCGTTGGGGCCTCGATGCGGAACATCGCAGCGACCTCGGCTTGGGCTCCTGTGGCGACACCAACACGGTGCTTTTCGGCCTGCAGCGGATGCTCATGGGCTATGCGGCCGGGCAACTGCCCGCAGAACTCGAGCAGCCTTTTGCCAATATCGAACCCCACGACGAAGTGGGCGGCCTGGAGGCGGGGCTGGCAGGAAGCTTCGCCCGCCTCGTGGCGAGCTTGCGCGATTGGTACGAGTTCTGTCGAGAGCAGGCCACGCCAATCGTGTGGGCCGAACGTTTGCGCCAGTTGCTCGGCGCCTTCGTGCGAGCGCAAGACGACGAAGACCGACAAATGCTGGCTGCGCTCGAACAGGCGGTGGAAACCTGGCTGCAGGCCTGCGAAGATGCTGGGTTCAATGTCGATTTGCCGCTCGACGTCGTGGCGGAAGCCTGGATGGAGACACTCGACACACCCTCACTTGATCAACGCTTTCGGGCCGGTGGCGTGACCTTCTGCACCTTGATGCCCATGCGCGCCATCCCCTTTCAGGTGGTGTGCCTATTGGGCATGGACGACGGCGCCTATCCACGCCGCACCCCCCGCAGTGACTTCGACCTTCTCGCGCTGCCAGGACAACAACGTCCCGGCGACCGCGCTCGCCGCGACGACGACCGTCAGCTCATGCTCGAAGCCCTCCTCTCGGCACGTGAGGCCCTGCACGTGAGCTGGTGTGGTCGCAGCGTGCGCGACAACACCGAGCAGCCGCCGTCGGTTCTGGTCACGCAGCTGCGTGATTACCTGAGCGAGGGCTGGGGCCCCGAAGTGGTGGAACAACGCACTGTCGTTCACCCGCTGCAGCCTTTCAGTCGCCGGTATTTTGAGGTGGATTCTGAGCTGCACACCTATGCGCGAGAATGGCGCACCGTGCACCAAACATACTCCGACACAAACCTCACACCACCTGTCACAGACTCCGCCGCGGCTTTGACGGAGTTCACCAGCAACGCCAGCCTGAAACGCATAGAGCCACTGGCTTTCACCGCGCTGCCTTTTACGGCCGACCCTGATGTCACGCTTGATCTCGCCAGCCTCACACGCTTTCTGCGCCGCCCCGTTGCCACCTTCTTTCAACAGCGTTTAGGTGTGGTATTCCAGGCTCCCGAAGACGCTTTGCCCGACGACGAAACCTTTTTACTTACGGGCCTCACGCGCTACGAGCAGCTGCAGCGCACGGCGGAAAATGTGATTGCCACCTGGCTGAATACCGCCAACGAATCGCCTCTGCCCGCGTCGGCCGAACCCGAAGCCGTTTGGTCAGCCATCGACCACGAACTGAAACGATCGTGGCGCCGCGGCGATCTGCCATTGGGTGGCCCAGGCAATGAACAGGCCGAAGCCTTGCGCAGCAGCTTGGCCCTCATGCTGCAGGCCTGGCTGCGCGAGCGCGACGCCCATCCTCTGGATGCCGAACGCATTGCTCTGCACTTCGAACATCAGGGCCTCACCCTGGCCGACTGGGTGCGCATGCCGATGCGGTCTCTGTCTGCAACCGAGCCCATCTGGCTGGAGGTGAAGGCGAGTCAGTTGATGGCGTCCAAACAGGAGACACGACGCAAGAGAGAGGATGAACCCATGCTCGATCTCGTCCGCGGCCAACACCTGTTGCGCCCCTGGTTGTTGAGCCTGGTTTCGGCCGCGTCGAACCAGCCCTGCGGTGGACGCTTGATCGGCCGCGACGCTACCCTGTTGATCTCACCCATGCGTTCGCAAGAACTCGCGCGGGCTGGTCTCGCCAGGGTGCTCGACGCCTGGATGGCAGGCATGCGCCAGCCCTTGCCCGTGGCATTGAACACCTCGCTCGCCGCCCTGCAAGAGATTCATTCTAAAGGTGAAGAGCCTACTCAAGATCCACACACGCTTCACAAAGCTCGCCTTGCCTATGACGGCAATGACCACCACGCCCTCGGCGCCGAGCGGGAGGAACCCTGCCTGCAGCGTTGCTTCCCCAGCTACGATCACCTCGCAGCACAGCCCGATTTTCTGCACTGGGCGCAAACGCTTTATGGGCCCCTGCGCGACTGGGCGCAAGAGCGCGTGACCGTGGAATGGCACCCGGAGCCTGGCGTTGCGCCCAAGCCGCTCTCCTTTGAGGTGAGCCGATGAGCACCCAACCGCTGGATCCTTTGCATTTTCCCCTGCACGGCAGCCGACTCATCGAGGCCAGTGCAGGCACCGGCAAAACCTATACGATTGCCGCGCTGTACTTGCGGCTCATCCTCGGGCATGGCAACGAAGGTTCGGCCTACCCCCGCGCGCTGTTGCCGGCAGAGATTCTGGTAATGACCTTCACGCGGGCAGCTACCCGAGAACTCTCCGATAGAATCCGCGCGCGCTTGCTGGCCGCCGCCGAGGGCTTTCGTGACGACCAACAGCCCTCCGACGATTTGATTGCCGCACTGCGCGCGGATTATCCCGGTGAGGCCGCGCGCCGCCACGCGGCCTGGCGCCTCGCGACTGCTGCGGAGGCCATGGACGAAGCCGCGGTTTTCACCATCGACGCCTGGTGCCAGCGCATGTTGCGCGAACACGCCTTCGACAGTGGCAGCGCGTTTCAAGAAACGCTGGTGGCCGACGAAACCGAACTGCGACGCGAGGCACTGCACGATTACTGGCGGCGCGAGGTGTATCCCTTGCAGGGCGAAACCCTGGCCCAGGTCTTGCAGTGCTGGCCCGACGTGGAGAAATTCGTGAGCAGCGTTGAGCCGCTCGTTGACCGCGTGATGCCCGCCACACCCGATGAAACCCTGGCCGAGTGCATAAGCCGTAGCCTGGAAGAACGCCACCAGCGATTGATCGCGTTGGCCCATGGCTGGGTAGAGAAGTCGCAGCAGTTGTGCGCCTGGCTGAACGAGCAGCGCGACCAGCATGCGTCACACTGGCAGCTGCGCCTGCTGCAGCCCGGCCACTACCGGAAATGGCTGCAACAACTGGCTGATTGGGCCGCCGAGCCCACGGCGCAACCGCTGGTCCTCAGCGAGACTGCGCGCCACCGCCTCACCCCCGAGGGTTTGCTATCTATCCGCAAGCCCGATGCACCGCCCTTCACGCCGCCAGTGGAGGCACAGCAATTCGCCGAGCTTCTGCAAGGCTACGAGGCCTTGCCCGAGACCCAGGTGGCCATGCGCCAACATGCTGCGGTGCATGTGGCTCGGGGCCTCGCGAGACTCAAGGCGGAGCAGCGCCAGTTCGGCTTTGCCGATCTGCTCAACCGACTGGAGTCGGCCCTGAATGGCCCGCATGGTGAACGTCTGCGCCGGCGCATTCTCGATCAATATCCCGTGGCTCTGATCGATGAATTTCAGGACACTTCGCCGCAACAGTACCGCCTCTTTGACACGCTCTACCAGACGGAGCAGAACGACCCCCACACCGCGCTCTTACTGATCGGCGATCCTAAGCAGTCGATCTACGGCTTTCGTGGTGCAGATATTCACAGTTACCTGCGGGCTCGGGCAGCAACACAAGGTCGGCATTATGTCTTGGGAACCAATTACCGCTCCGCGAAACCGCTCGTGGCTGCCGTCAACACGTGGTTTGAGTTGGCCGAAGCTCGCCCCGGGCCCGGCGCCTTCGGTTTTCGCCACCAACATGCAGATCCCCTGCCGTTCGTCTCCGTTCAAGCTCGAGGACGAGACGAGCGCTGGGTTGACCGCAACGGCGAGCTGCCAGCCTTGGAAATTGTGCACGATCTGGTATTGCGCAAGGCCGATGAGCGCCGCACACTGGCTGCCGAGCGATGCGCCGAACGGGCGGCCACCTGGCTGATGGATGGTCACACCGGTTTCAAGCATGAGTCCGCTGGCTTCTCGCCGCTGCAACCCGCCGATATCGCCGTGCTGGTGAGGAGCCGCACCGAGGCTCAATACATCCGCGAAGCCCTGCACCGTCGTGGCATCGCATCAGTTTATCTTTCTGACCGAGATTCCGTCTTTGCCAGCGAACAGGCTAGCGATCTGCAATTCTGGCTCCTGGCGGTGGCCAGCCCGCAAGACAGTCGGCAAGTTCGCGCAGCCCTCGCCACCGGCATGCTGGGCCTGCCGCTCAACGATCTGGCCGAACTGGCCGCCGACGACACGGTTTTTGACCGCTACAGCGAGCAGATGCGTGAATTGCATCAAGTCTGGCGTCGGCTGGGGGTGCTTGCCATGCTGCGGCAAACCCTGCATCGCTTTGACCTTGCCGCCCATTGGCTGGCTCAGCCCGATGGTGAACGCAAGCTCACCAATTTTCTGCATTTGGCCGAATTGTTGCAGCAGGCCAGCACCACGGTCGAAGGTGAGCTGGCGCTCATCCGCTGGTTCATCGATGAGTGCCAGACCGCCAGCGCCGAGAGCGACGATCAGATCCTGCGTCTCGAAAGCGACGCCGATCTGGTGAAAGTGGTCACCATCCACAAGAGCAAGGGCCTGGAATACCCCGTGGTGTGCCTGCCTTTCGTGTGCGAGCACCGGCCGGCGAGTCGCAAGAGTGTGCACTGGCGCGAAGTGACCGACGACGACGGTCGGCGCACCACGCGCCTCGACCTTTCCGAGCAGCACCTGGCGCAGGCTGATACCGAACGCTTGCAGGAAGATCTGCGGCTCTTCTATGTGGCCCTTACCCGGGCGCGCCATGCCGTCTGGGTGCATTTTCAGACGATCGGTTCGGTACGCAGCAAAACGGCCACATGCGAGACCCATCTGAGTGCTGCCGGTCACTTGCTCAGCGCCACTGCCTTGCCTGACAGTGGCGACTGGCTGGCCGCGCTGCAACAACTGCAAAACGGTGATGCCAATCGGGTGATGCTGAGTAGCGCTCCAGAATCCGTACCCGTCACGCCTTTTCTGCCGCCGCAACGCGCGGCAGCGTTGCGCGATGCGACGCCGTATAGCGCCAGTTTTGAGCGTCGTTGGACGCTTGCCAGTTTCTCCTCACTCACTCGAAATTTGCATCGAGCTCCCCACTTGCAAACTGAAGCGCGCTCGCCAGCGCTGTTTCAGCATCTGCGCCTGCGTCCCGCCGCCGACGAAACCGATCCTGGTGCTGAAATTTTGAGTGTGGAGCCGGCAGCCGCGATTGCTCTCGCACCGGCTGCTGCCGATGCACCCCCCTGGCATCGTTTCCCCCGCGGACCGGTGGTGGGAGACTTTCTGCACGAGCAGCTGGAATGGCTGGCAAATGAACACTTTGCACTTATCGACAACGAGGCGCAGGAAGCGGCACTGCGCCGTCGGTGTGAGCGCGCGGGCCACGGCGAACGGGCCGATGAGCTTGTGAGCTGGTTCAAAACCCTGCTCGCCGTCGAACTGCCCAGCCTTGGCACGAGCCTGACAAAACTGCAACGACTTCTGCCGGAAATGGAATTCTGGTTGCCGACCGACCACTTTCCCGCCCAAGCACTCGATCAACTGTGTCAGCAGCATTTGCTCGCCGGGGTGCCGCGGGCCGCGTTGAGCGAGCGCGACGTTCACGGGATGCTGATGGGTTTTGCCGACTTGGTCTTTGAGCACAACGGCCGCTACTGGGTACTGGATTACAAATCGAATGCCCTGGGCGCGGACGCCTCGGCCTATCACCACCGAGCGCTTGAGCAGCTCATGGCCCACCATCGTTACGACGTGCAGGGGGCCATTTACCTGCTTGCGCTGCACCGGCTGCTGGCCGCACGCCTGGGCGCCCACTATGAGCCCCAGGAACATCTGGGCGGCGCCATTTTCTTTTTCATCCGCGGTGTGGATGCCGAGGGCCATGGGGAGTACGCCCTGCCCATCGACACAGCTCTGCTCAGCCTGCTGCAGCAGCTCGACCAATGGCTGCCCGCACCCGGGAGCGTGGTATGAACCCCGATGAAACTCCGGCCGTCGCAGAAGGCAGCGTCAGCGTGTTGAACTGGCTCCGTCATTGGAGTGACCAAGGTTCGCTCCGACATCTCGATGCCGCCTTTGCCAGTTTCCTGCACGAGTTGGATCCCGACGCCTCGCCGGCCTTGCTGTTGGCGGCTGCCCTGCTCACCCATTTGGAAGGGCATGGCCATACCTGCCTCCCCGTGCAGGCTTTGGTGGCCTCGGACGCAACCGATACTCTTTGGCCTGCTGCTTTGCATGCAGAGCTCGAGCCTCTTCAGGCCCTCATGCCTCCGCCCAGGCTCGAGGCGTGGTTGCCCACGCTGGCCGCTAGCCCGCTCGTGAGGCAGGAAGACCATCCAGACCTTGGTCAACCGCTCGTCTTGGCGAACACCAACAACAAGCCACGGCTATATCTGCGTCGCTACCATCAATATGAACAGACCGTGGCGACCACCCTGCAGACGCGAACCGCTCAGGTTTTGCCAATCAACGAAAGCGAAGTTCGCCGTTGGCTGCAACGCCTTTTTGCCCACCCGGCCCCGCGCCCTGACGCTGAGGGTGAGATGGTGGACTGGCAGCAGGTGGCTTGTGCCCTGGCTTTACGTGGGCGGGTCAGCATCATCACCGGCGGCCCAGGTACCGGCAAAACCTACACCACCGCGCGGCTCCTTGCCCTGCTCTTGGCCACCCATCCGCAGCCCGAGCAGCTGCGAGTGGCCCTTGCCGCTCCCACTGGCAAGGCCGCAGCACGGCTCAAGCAGGCCATCGACGACTCACTGCTGGGCTTGCAAGATCGCGTGGGAAATGATCTGCCCTTGGCCACCCTCACGCGCCGGATCGGCAGTGCACGCACCTTGCACGCCTTGCTCGGCGCACGACCCGATACCCGAAGGCTGCGTTTTCATGCCGGCAATCCGCTCGACATCGACGTGGTGATCGTGGATGAAGCCTCCATGGTGCATCTTGAAATGATGGCCAATCTGTTGAGCGCCCTGCCCCCCAGTGCCCACCTCATTTTGTTGGGCGACAAGGATCAACTGGCGTCGGTAGAAGCTGGCGCCGTGCTGGGCGATCTCTGTCGTCACGCCGACGCTGGCCAATACAGCGCCGACACCCTGGCTTACCTGGCGGCCACCACCGGTTTTACCCTGCCCGCTCGATACCGCGCCGCCGCCCCAACCCCACCCCGCATTGCCCAACATACGGTGATGCTGCGTCATAGCCATCGATTTCAAGGGCCCATCGGCGAGTTGGCGGCTGCGGTAAACGCTGGCAACGCATCAAAGGCCGAGAGTTTGCTTCAGCAGCGCGAAGCCGACGTTCTGTATGCCAACGAACACAGTGACCCCGCTCAGGTGGTGGAGCTGGCTTTGCACGGTCGGCCCGGTGGCGCCGGCAGTTTCCGCCACTATCTCGAGCGTTTGCGTATCGGGCCGGACACCTCGGAATCGGCGGACCACGAACGCTGGGCTCGCGAAGTGATACGGGATTTCGATCGCTGTCGCCTATTGTGCGCCGTGCGCGAGGGTGATTGGGGTGTGAGTGGGCTCAATCAGCGCGTGGTGCGAGCACTGTCGCAAATCGGCTGGCTAACCCCGCGTGGCACCTGGTACGCCGGGCGCCCAGTGATGGTGACGCGCAATGATCCCGACCTGGGCGTGTTCAACGGCGACATCGGTATCACTTTGCCGGCCACCGATGGTTCGGACCTGCGTGTGTACTTCGCCGAAGGCCCCCACTTGCGCTCAGTGGCCGTGAGTCGCCTGGCCAACGTGGAAACCGCCTTTGCCATGACCGTGCACAAAAGCCAGGGTTCGGAATTCGAGCACACCATTCTGGTTCTTTCTGCCCACAGCGGGGCTGTGCTCACCCGCGAACTGATCTATACCGGGCTCACCCGCGCCCGTGCCAGCTTCAGCCTGATGGCGCAGCGCCCGGGCCTGCTGGCCGAAGGCACAGCCCGCCTGACGCAACGCGAAAGCGGGCTGTGGTTCGATTAACACTACCGCGCCTGACCCAGCAATGACCTCGCCCAGCGCCTGGCCGGCAACTTCAGCTCCGACTCCACGAGTTCAGCCTGGGCCAATAATGGCTCGGGCTCCAGCGGTGTAACTTCCCCCGTGAAAGCCAAGGCAATCCGGTTTCCAGCCTCGATTTCTGGTAACAGCACCACGCGGCCGTCGAATGCCTTATTGAGACGATCGAGATGACGCCCGAAACTGGCGTGGGTGCCGAAGAGGTTCACGCTGAGCACCCCACCCGTCTCGCCCATTACCTTGCGGCACTCCCGGTAGAACGCCAAAGAGCCTCGCACTGG
>JAJUJN010000266.1 GCA_029265335.1 Alcaligenaceae bacterium | reverse complement strand
GGCCTCTTTGAGCCGATCGGGATAGCGCTTGGTATCCCGAAACTTGAGGCTATCGACCGGCGCGATGTCGGCGCCGATCTCGATGCGTCCATCGCGGTCGAGCAGGGCGTTCAGTCGCTCGCGGGCGGTGAGACGGTGATGATGGTCGCATTTCGGGCAGACCATCAGATTGGATTTGAGGTCGTCCTGATAAAGAACGGCTTCGCAGGAAGGACATTTGGTCCACAGACCTTCGGGCACGCGTCGTGCATTCTGGGCGTCGGATTGCTTGATCCGTGGCGGAAGCAGTTTATCGAGCCAGCTCACTGAATCATCCTCGAGAGGGGTGGGTTTGGCCAGAAATATTCGCCCCGGGGCGAGGCGCGTGAGCCTCGCCCGGGAAGAATATCAATGGCGCGTTTCGACCTGTTGCAATGGTTCATGGGATACCGGAGGTGCAGGCCTGGGCTCGCGACCCAAGCTGACCTGTTCCGAGCTGCTGGCAATCTGCTGCTGGACTTCGGCAAGTCGGTCGGGATCGGTCTGGACCCACTGCAGCCCCGCCTGGCTCACGACCTCGCGCAGGGAGGTGTCGATATCGGCCGCTTCGACGGTGTCGGTGTCTTCGTGGCCAACGCTTGCGACAACGGTTTCTGCAGCGCTGGCGGTGGAAGCGTCGTGTTCCTCGGACGAAGCCGCTTGGGCAGGTGCCTCGGTATCCGAGGCTGCGGTTGCGGGGGAAGCTGCTTGACGGGATGGCTCAGCGCCGGCGTCGGCGAGACCTTCATCGTGTGCTTCCGCGGCAACTGTGCTGGGGGCTTCAACTCCTGGTTCCGCAGCGACTTCACGGGCAGCCTCAGAGTGAGCCTGCGCCGCGACTTCGGTGTCAGCTTCCACCCGTGCGGGCGCAGCGACTTCGGTGGGATCAGAGTGGGCTTCCGCAGCGACCTCGCTGGGAGCTCCGGTGCGAGCCTCCGCAGCGGCTTCGGTATCAGCTTCGACTCGTGCTTCGTCAGCGACTTCGGCAGGTGCTTCTACGCCCGCTTCCGTGCCGGGCTCACCCGTGACGGGCTCACCCGTGACGGCTTCGGCCGGGTCGCGCTCGGCCGGGCCGTCAGCCTGCGCCCGGCCAGCAGACTCGGTCGGTGCCTCAGCAGGTGCCGCAGCCGCGACCTCAGGTTCGCTCGCAACGGGCTCAGCTACTCGAGCTTGGCCTTGCGTTTCGGCGTGGGCCTTGGCCGACGGCGCAGCTTCATCGGTGGTGGCAGCCGGTTCAGCGGAACTGACCGGAACAGTGGCAGCTTCGGCCTGCTCACCCGCAGGCGCTGCAGTGGCGGGAGTGCGAGTGTCTTGGCCTGCCTCCGGTGCCGAGCCATCGGCCTGCACCTGGGGAGCCCCTTCGGCAGCCTGGCCGAGATTGTCGGATGTCGACTCAGTGTTGCTTGCGGCGTCGGTAGCCTGACCGTCGCTGCTGCGACGACCGCGACGGCCACGACGACGACGGCGGCGTGAGCGCTCACGCTCGACGGTTTCGCCGCCTTCGGTTTCGGAGCTGTCGTTGGAGTCTGCCGCCTGCTCTTGAGTTTGACCCTCGGCAGCGCTGGCGTCGATGCGTACATGAGCGGGACGGCTGGTTTCGCCGGCCTGGCCTTGCAAATCGGCCTGAGCTGCCCGGGCGTCGAGCTCATCATTCCCGGTGCTCACGCCGTTGGATTCCACGCGGCGGGAATCGGCGCTCGATGAGCGAGCCGATGCCGACGCAGTGGCTTGGGAGCTCACGGCGCGATCATTCACCGACTGTTCATCGGCAGCGGGCGACGAACCGTTGGCGGAGTGTGCAGAAGCGTGACCATCACTGGTGCTCGCGACTGCCTGGTGGGCATCGTGACGGGGGCGGTCGCTGCGCGACTGACGTCGCTGCCTACCGTTCTCGTGACGCGTGCTTTCTTCTGTCTGTTCTGGCGCCTGGGTTGCGCTGGTGGTGACTTCGGTGTGATCGGCGACGTCACGAGTAGTGTCGTCGCGTCGTCCGCCGCGCCGCCCGCGACGCCGCGAGCGTTGTTGATTGTCGTCGGCACGTGCAGTGCGGCGTTCGTCGTCGGCCTGGGTGGCTTCGGCGCGCTGTGGACGTGCTGGACGCTGAGCGTCGCTCTTGCCCTGCCGAGCTTCGGTCGGGCGGCGGTTGCGTCGCGAGCGTTCGCGACGCTGCTGAGCTTCGCGTTCGTTGGTATCGGCGACGGGTGTGGGTGCGGGCGCCGTGGGTGGTGTGGTGCTGGTTTGCAAACCCAACCAGCGGCTGAATTTGTGCCAGAAGCCACCAATGGCAGCGCCCAAGGGAGCGCTGGCAGCCAGTGTGGCGCTGGCGCGGTTCTGTGCGGCGGTGGCAGGCTGGACGCGAGGGGTGGCGCCAGGTGCCGGCTGAGCTGGCGTAATGCCCTTGACGAGCGCCTCGGGCTTGGCTTTGGCCTCGCTGCCTGTGGGCACCCAGTCCATCACGGTGCTGGGCGCTTCAACCAGTTCGAAGCTGGCCTTGATTTCTTCAAGGCGGGGGTCGTCGTGGCGCAGACGTTCGAGATAGTGGTGAGGCGTTTCGAGATTCTTGTTGGGAATCAGCACCACGTTGACTTTGAGCCGGGCCTCGAGCTTGGCAATGTCAGTGCGCTTTTCGTTGAGCAAGAAGGTGGCGACTTCTACGGGAACCTGCGCATGAATGGCGGCGGTGTTTTCTTTCATCGCTTCTTCCTGGAGCAGTCGCAGGACATGAAGCGCACTGGATTCGGTGTCGCGAATCACGCCGGTGCCGGTGCAGCGCGGGCAAGTGGTGTGGGAGCCTTCGCTGAGCGCCGGACGCAGGCGTTGGCGCGACAACTCCATGAGACCGAAGCGCGAAATCTTGCCCATCTGTACGCGTGCTCGGTCGACTCGCAGCGACTCGCGAAGGGCCTGCTCGACCGCGCGCTGGTTGCGGGAGTCTTCCATGTCGATGAAGTCGATCACGATCAACCCGCCGAGGTCGCGAAGACGCAGTTGACGGCCTACTTCTTCGGCCGCTTCGAGGTTGGTGCGCAGCGCGGTTTCTTCGATGTCGCTGCCGCGGGTGGAGCGAGCCGAGTTGACGTCGATGGCCACCAGCGCCTCGGTGTGGTCGATGACCACGGCGCCGCCGGAAGGCAGAGGCACGGTGCGGGCGTAGGCGGTCTCGATCTGATGCTCGATCTGGAAACGCGAGAACAATGGGATGTCGTCGCGATATCGCTTGACCCGCTGGACGTTATCGGGCATGACCACGCTCATGAAAGCGGTGGCCTGCTCGGCGATTTCGTCGGTATCGATGAGAATTTCGCCGATGTCGGGAGAGAAATAATCGCGGATGGCTCGAATGACCAGACTGGATTCGAGATAGATAAGAATGGGGGCTTGGTTTTCTTGTGCGGCGGTGTCGATGGCGCGCCAGAGCTGGAGCAGGTAGGCGAGGTCCCATTGCAGTTCTTCGACGCTGCGGCCAATACCGGCCGTGCGTGCGATGAGACTCATGCCCGACGGCGTGTCGAGCTTGTCCATGGCTTCGCGCAGCTCCTGGCGCTCTTCGCCCTCGATGCGGCGAGATACCCCGCCGCCACGCGGGTTGTTGGGCATCAGCACCAGGTAGCGGCCGGCCAGCGAAACAAAGGTGGTGAGGGCCGCGCCCTTGTTGCCACGCTCTTCTTTTTCGACTTGAACGATGAGTACCTGGCCTTCGTGCAGTACTTCATTGATGCGCGCCGAGCG
>JAJUJN010000403.1 GCA_029265335.1 Alcaligenaceae bacterium | reverse complement strand
GTGCAGAAAGGTTGGTTTTGAGTTTGTCGACATCGAACGACGCACGACCAATGGTGGCGTGAATGATGCCTGCCTTGTCGGTGCGATACTGCACCTGACCGGCCTTGGCATTGCGCACGGCCTGGGCCACATCGGGGGTAACGGTGCCAACCTTGGGGTTGGGCATCAACCCGCGCGGGCCGAGAATCTGGCCGAGGGCGCCTACTACACGCATGGTGTCGGGCGAGGCGATGACGACGTCGAAGTCGAGTTGGCCACCCTTGATGCGCTCAGCGAGGTCTTCCATGCCCACGATGTCGGCGCCGGCTTCGGTAGCTTCGGCGGCCTTGTCGCCCTGGGCGAACACGGCCACACGCACCGCTTTACCGGTGCCGGCGGGCAACACCACCGAGCCACGGACGATCTGGTCGGACTTACGGGGGTCGACGCCCAGCTGCACGGCCACGTCGATGGATTCATCGAACTTGGCAGTGGCCGTTTCTTTGATGAGATTGAGGGCCTCATCGACAGGGTAGAGCTTGTTGCGGTCGACTTTTTCACGCAATGCGGCGGTACGCTTGGCAATCTTGGCCATGATCAAGCCTCCTCCACAGAAATGCCCATGCTGCGGGCGCTGCCGGCAATGGTGCGTACGGCGGCATCGAGATCGGCTGCCGTGAGATCGGGCTCTTTCGTTTTGGCGATCTCTTCGAGTTGGGCACGAGTGAGCGAGCCCACCTTGTTGGCGTGCGGCACAGCCGAACCTGATTGAATGCCTGCAGCCTTCTTGAGCAGAATCGACGCCGGTGGCGTCTTCATCACGAAGGTGAAGCTCTTGTCGGCATAAGCCGTGATCACCACGGGAATCGGCAGGCCGGGCTCCATGCCCTGCGTTTTGGCGTTGAACGCCTTGCAGAATTCCATGATGTTGAGGCCGCGCTGACCGAGAGCCGGGCCAATGGGGGGGGAGGGGTTGGCTTTACCGGCTGGCACTTGCAGCTTGATGAAGCCGACGATTTTCTTCGCCATGAATTGCTCCTTGTGGGTAGTAACGCCTGTGGGTTGAACAGGCTCCCCAGGGTGACGGGATCGGGCGCCGTGAGGCGCCCGGCGAGTGTACCTACCGGGCGTTTACCCGGCAGGGGAAAGAATCAAGTTTTTTCTACCTGGCCGAAATCGAGTTCGACCGGCGTGGCGCGGCCGAAAATAGTGACCGAAACGCGCAGCTTGCTTTTCTCGTAGTTGACATCTTCGACGTTGCCGTTGAAGTCGGTAAAGGGACCGTCGGTGACGCGAACCATTTCGCCGATTTCGAACAGCACCTTGGGACGAGGCTTTTCGACGCCTTCTTCCATCTGCGAAAGGATTTCGTCGACCTCTTTCTGCGAGATGGGAGTGGGGCGAGTGCCCGAACCGCCCACGAAGCCGGTGACCCGATTGGTGCTTTTCACCAGATGCCAGGTTTCGTCGGTGAGGTTCATTTCGATCAACACGTAGCCGGGAAAGAAGCGCCGCTCGGTGACGGATTTCTGGCCCCCACGCATTTCGACAACTTCTTCGACCGGCACGAGAATCTCGCCGAACTCGGATTGCAGGCCCGCGCGCTCGATTCGCTCGAGGAGCGCTTTTCTCACGCTTTTTTCCATTCCGGAATAAACGTGAACGACGTACCAGCGTTTGCTCATGTAGGGTTCCAGTGTGTCAGTTCCAGCCCAGGAGCATGCCGTAGAGCACCCATTCGATGACTTTGTCGATCAGCCAGAGGAACAGTGCCATGATTGCGACGAACGCGAAGACGATCGCCGTCATCTGGGTGGTTTCTTTGCGATTGGGCCAGACCACCCGGCGCACTTCGTTGTAGGAGTCGCGAGCGTAGGCCATGAAGCGGCGACCGGGCTCGCTGGTGTATGCGATGGCCAGCGCCACCAGCAGTCCGACGAGCACGGAGGCGACACGAACCACGGCAGGCTGATCGGCGAACCAGTAAAAGCCCGCAAGGCCGGCCACGAACGCGAGTATGGCCAGGATCACCTTGAGGCGATCGGCCATGTTACCTACGGTTTGAACGCCAGGATTCGACATGTTGCAACCAGACCGCGCCGCCACATTGCAGCGGCCGGAAAAATGATGGCAGGGGCAGAGGGAATCGAACCCCCAACCTTCGGTTTTGGAGACCGACGCTCTGCCAATTGAGCTATGCCCCTGTAACCTGCTTGGTGGGTGAGCCGATGGCTCACCCGGTGGGGGTCGGTTGGAACGACCCCGAAAAAGACGATGATACTAGATCAGTCGAAGAGAGATCAGGCGATGATCTTGGCCACCACGCCGGCGCCCACGGTGCGGCCGCCTTCACGGATGGCAAAGCGCAGGCCTTCTTCCATGGCGATGGGTGCGATCAGCTCGACGTCGATCGACACGTTGTCGCCCGGCAGCACCATT
>JAJUJN010000233.1 GCA_029265335.1 Alcaligenaceae bacterium | reverse complement strand
GCTACCGCCAGAAAATCGCCATCGCCCGCGCGAATGGCTTCGCGCACAAGTTCTTGTTGGGCCGAGGTACCCACCGCCATCACCCGTATCAGTGGCAGGGTGGCCTTGCCCTCGCGCAGGTCATCACCCACGTTCTTGCCCAAAGCCGCAGCATCACCGGTGTAGTCGAGGGCGTCGTCGATCAGCTGAAAGGCCGTGCCCAGGCGACGCCCAAACTCGGCGGCAGCCTCCACCACTTCGGGCTCGGCCTGCGCCAGCACCGCGCCAACCTGAGCCGACGCCTCGAAAAGCCGCGCGGTTTTGTAGCGAACCACCTGCATGTAACGCTCTTCGGTCACGTTGGGATCGTGCACATTGAGCAACTGCAGTACCTCGCCCTCGGCGATGACGTTGGTGGCGTCGGCCAAAATCCGCATGATCTCGACGCTACCGGTTTCCACCATCATCTGGAAGGTGCGGGAGTAAAGGAAATCGCCCACCAATACACTGGCCGCGTTACCAAATACCGCATTGGCCGTTTGCCGACCGCGCCGCATGTCCGACTCATCGACCACGTCGTCGTGCAATAGCGTAGCGGTATGAATGAACTCCACCACGGCCGCCAGCTGGTGGTGCTGTTGGCCTTCGTAGCCCAGCGTTTTGGCCATCAGCAACAGCAAGGCAGGTCGCAGACGCTTGCCGCCCCCCTTGACGATGTAGTCGCCAATGGTGCGTATGAGAACGACATCGGAGCTCAGCCGATCGCGAATCACCGCGTCTACGGCGTCCATGTCGTGCGAGATCGGCTCGAAGAAAGACGGCTGACTCAAGAGATGATCCTGAAAGGAAGCTGAGAACACGCTGACCCGGCGACTCTCCGGCAACCGGTGGATAATACGTTGCTGTACGTTGCAGCCAGTGAACGGCCGCTTCGCGGTCATGCGCACAAGCCGTTGAATTATACGGTCTACCGAACCACCACCTTAATGATCACCCCTGGGCGCCGCCACAAAAGAGTCGCGTCTTCTTGACGACGGGATGCGCATCACAGTATCATCGCGGGTTCATCACCCAGCCCGGTTAAGCTCCACGCCGTGCGCCTTGATGCATGGGCGCCACTTGCGGTCGCAGTAACTTTGCTGCAAACCAGGAATCAGCCGGGGCTTCTTCAACCCAGAAGGAATTTCCCATGTACGCGGTCATAAAAACCGGCGGCAAGCAATATCGCGTTGCCGACGGCGAGAAACTCAAAATAGAACAGATACCGGCAGACATCGGGCAAGAAATCGTCATTGACCAGGTTCTGGCAGTGGGCGAAGGCGACCAGCTCAAGGTCGTCACGCCCCTCGTGTCAGGCGCCACCGTCAAGGCTACGGTTCTTGCGCAAGGTCGCCACGACAAAATCCATGTCTTCAAAATGCGCCGGCGCAAGCATTACCGGAAAAGTCAGGGCCATCGCCAGAACTACACCGAGATCCGCATCGACGGCATTTCGGCCTGATTCTTCCGGCGCGTAGCGGCTACAAGTTCGCCACGCTCGCCGGTTTCACCATACGGAGCATTTCATGGCACAGAAGAAAGGCGGCGGTTCCACTCGCAACGGTCGCGATTCCCAATCCAAACGCCTGGGCGTCAAAGTTTATGGCGGGCAGGCCATTCCGGCCGGTTCCATCATTGTTCGTCAGCGCGGCACACGCTTTCATGCCGGCGCCAACGTGGGCATGGGCAAAGATCACACCCTGTACGCCCTGGCCGACGGCAAGGTACAGTTTGGTTTCCGTGGCCCGTTGCGCAAGCACACGGTGTCCATCGTTACCGAATAATCCTCGCCTGACCAGGCGCTCACCGGCAGGCAGCATCATTCTGCCTGCCGGGCAGTTTCATGCGGCCCTGCCCTTGTGGCAGGGCCTTTCTGTTGGTTCAGCCCAAACGCCACCCAGACGCGTACAGTACGGTCACTGACGCTCGGAGACACATAATGAAGTTCGTTGATGAAGCTACGATCGAAGTGGTCGCCGGCAAGGGCGGCAACGGCGTGGCCAGCTTCCGCCGCGAAAAGTTCATACCCAAGGGCGGTCCCGACGGGGGCGATGGCGGACGGGGTGGCAGCATAGTGGCCGTGGCCGACCGCAACGTGAACACGCTGATCGACTATCGCTACGCTCGCCTGCATCGAGCGCGCAATGGTGAGCAGGGTCGTGGCAAAGATCAATACGGCGCCGGCGCACCCGACGTCACGCTGCGCATGCCCGTGGGCACCATGATCTACGATGCCGACACCGACGAGCTGCTTTTCGACCTCGCGCGCGACGGCGACACCGTTGTGCTCGCTCAAGGCGGTCGCGGCGGGCTGGGCAATATCCATTTCAAATCCAGCACCAATCGCACCCCGCGGCAGTACACATTGGGCGAACCTGGCGAACAACGGCGTCTCAGGCTGGAACTCAGGGTGCTGGCCGATGTCGGGTTGCTGGGCCTGCCCAACGCAGGCAAGTCCACTCTGATTCGCAAGGTTTCCAACGCCAAGCCGAAGGTGGCCGACTATCCTTTCACCACCTTGCACCCTAACCTGGGTGTCGTGCGCACCGACGTTGGCAAGGGTTTTGTCATTGCCGACATACCCGGTCTCATCGAAGGAGCTTCTGAGGGCGCCGGTCTCGGACACCAGTTTCTTCGACATCTCGCCCGCACCCATATCCTCCTGCATGTCGTCGACGTCGCACCACTCGACGGCGGCGACGATCCATTCGCTACTGCAGTGGCGCAGGCCCAAGCCATCACCGAAGAGCTGCGCCGCTACGATGCCGAGCTCTACGCCAAGCCGCGCTGGTTGGTGCTCAACACGATCGACATGCTTGAAGACCCGGCCGACTTCCGGGAGCGCTTCTGCGCGGCTCTCAACTGGGACGGCCCGGTGTACAGTATTTCAGCGCTCACAGGCGAAGGTACCCGCGACTTGATGCTGGCCCTGCAAGAAACCATCGACAACTCCCGCGCTGCCGAAGCCGAGGCCGAAAGCGCCAACACCCAACCCGAACCTCCCGACTCCTCTCACTGACCCTGTCGTCATGTCTGCTGCCGTACTCAGCCAAGCCCGTCGCATCGTCGTCAAAGTAGGCTCATCTCTGGTCACCAACGAAGGACGCGGCCTCGATCGCGCAGCTGTCACGGCCTGGGCCGAACAAATCGCCCATTTGCGCGGTCTGGGGCGCGAAGTCGTGCTGGTGTCCAGTGGTGCAGTAGCCGAAGGAGTGGCCCGGCTCGGCTGGAGTCGTCGCCCCCACCATATGCACAAGCTGCAGGCTGCTGCTGCCGTGGGCCAAATGGGCCTCGCCCAGGCCTACGAAAGCGCTTTCGCCGCGCACCAGATCCGTACCGCGCAGGTGTTGCTCACTCACGAAGACCTCGCCCATCGCCAGCGTTACCTCAATGCACGCAGCACGCTCTTCACCCTGCTGCAGCTCGGCGTGGTGCCGATTGTGAACGAAAACGACACAGTCTCCACCGACGAAATCCGCTTTGGTGACAACGACACTCTGGGGGCACTGGTCACCAACCTGATCGAAGCCGACGTGCTGGTGATACTCACCGACCAGCGCGGCCTCTATCGTGAAGACCCCCGCCGCAATCCCAACGCGGAGTTTGTGCACGAGGCCACGGCTGGCGACCCCGAGCTTGAGGCCATGGCGGGTGGCGCGGGCAGCGCCATCGGCACCGGCGGCATGTATACCAAGATACTTGCCGCCAAGCGTGCAGCTGGCAGCGGCGCCCACACCATCATTGCGTCTGGCCGCGAACCCGAGTTACTGCGGCGACTCGCACAAGGCGAAGCCATCGGCACCACGCTTTACGCACGCCTGCCGGGTTGGTCGGCACGCAAACAGTGGTTGCTCGATCACATTCGCCTGCGCGGCCACGTGGTGCTCGACGATGGCGCGGTACGCGCTCTGGTGCAAGAGGGCAAAAGCCTGCTGCCCATCGGCGTGGTCGACGTTTTCGGCGACTTCGAAAGGGGCGATGTGGTGGCCTGCCGCGACGCCGCCGGCAACGAATGGGCGCGCGGTCTCATCAATTATTCTGCCAGCGACACTCGGCGCATTCTGCGTCAGCCCTCGCATCGTATCGGCGATATTCTCGGTACTGCCAACGAGCCGGAACTCATGCATCGCGATAACCTCGCCGTGCTGCGTACCGCCTGACCGCTCCCTCTACCAGCT
>JAJUJN010000063.1 GCA_029265335.1 Alcaligenaceae bacterium | reverse complement strand
GTTTGCCCGCAATGTCGCCGGCTTTTCGGGGGCCAACAGCACTGAGTTCGAGCCCGACACCCTGCATCCTGTGGTGGCCCTCATCACCGAATGGCAAGATCGTGAAGGTCAGATCGAGCGCCGCGACACCAAATCGAACCTGGGCGGCACCATGCGCAAGGGGGCGCAACGTGTGCCCGTCAAGCCCGGCACGCGCGCAGCCCAGATCTACGGCACCGAAGTCTACGAGCGTCACCGCCATCGCTACGAAGTCAATAATCTATACGTGCCCAAGCTGGAAGAGGCCGGCCTGGTGATCAGCGCCCGCACGCCCACCGAAAGTCTCCCAGAGATCATGGAGTTGCCCGACCACCCGTGGTTCATCGGTGTGCAGTTCCACCCGGAGTTCACCTCGACTCCGCGCGACGGGCACCCGCTCTTCACCAGCTTTGTGCGCGCCGCGCTCGATTATCAGAAACGTCGGCGCACCGAAGACGATGCCGAGAACGCCAGCAAGGTCACGGCATGACTCTCCCTACCGATCATCCTGCCATGGAGCTCTGCGGCTACTCCGTGGGTTTGCAGCACCCCTTCTTTCTCATTGCTGGGCCCTGCGTGATCGAATCGCGCCAAATGGCATTCGACACCGCCGGCGCACTGCGCGAAATTTGCCAGTCACTGCAAATTCCCTTTATTTATAAGAGCTCATTCGACAAAGCCAACCGCAGCTCTGGGAGTTCCTATCGTGGGCCGGGCATGAGCGAAGGCCTTGCCATCCTGGCCGATGTGCGAGCGGAGCTCCAGGTGCCAGTGCTCACCGACGTGCATGAAATTGCCCAGGTCAACGAAGTGGCCGCGGCGGTCGACGTGCTGCAGACCCCGGCTTTTCTGTGCCGCCAAACCGACTTCATTCGGGCTTGTGCTGCCTCCGGCAAGCCGGTGAATATCAAAAAAGGGCAGTTCCTTGCGCCCGAAGACATGCTGCAGGTGGTGCAGAAGGCGCGCGAGGCTTCCCTCGAGGCCGGCCATAACGGCCGCAATATTCTGGTCTGCGAACGCGGGGCCTCTTTCGGTTATCACAACCTGGTATCCGACATGCGCAGCCTGGCTATCATGCGTCAAACTGGCTGCCCGGTCGTATTCGACGCCACCCATTCGGTACAGTTGCCGGGTGGGCAAGGCACTTCGTCGGGCGGCCGTCGTGAGTTCGTACCCGTACTGGCGCGAGCCGCCGTGGCGGCCGGGGTGTCCGGAGTGTTCATGGAAACCCACCCCGACCCCGACCGGGCCCTGTCCGATGGCCCCAATGCAGTGCCCCTGCAATACATGGAGCCTTTGCTGCGTTCGCTGCAGGCCATCGATCGCGCCGTCAAGCCTAACCAATTTTTGGAACATCAACTCGGGAGCTTCTGAATTATGAGTGCCATCGTCGACATCATCGGCCGCGAAATCATGGATTCTCGCGGCAATCCCACCGTCGAGTGCGACGTCCTGCTCGAATCGGGCGCCATGGGTCGCGCCGCCGTTCCCTCCGGCGCTTCTACCGGTGCCCGTGAGGCCGTGGAGTTGCGCGATGGCGACGAGCAGCGCTATCTGGGCAAGGGCGTACTCAATGCGGTACAGAACATCAATACCGAAATCGCCGAAGCGGTGGTGGGGCTGGATGCCCAGGAGCAGGTGTTTCTGGATCGCCTGCTGATCGACCTCGACGACAGCGACAACAAAAAGCGCCTGGGTGCCAACGCCTTGCTGGCGGTGAGCATGGCCAACGCGCGAGCAGCCGCCGAAGAAACCCAGTTGCCGCTCTATCGCTACTTCGGGGGCAGTGGGCCAATGAGCATGCCGGTGCCCATGATGAACGTGATCAACGGTGGCGCCCATGCCAACAACAATCTTGATTTCCAAGAGTTCATGATCGTGCCGGTGGGCGCGGCCAGCTTCTCTGAAGCCCTGCGCATGGGGGCAGAAACCTTCCACGCCTTGCGCAAGTTGCTGAACGAGAAGGGCATGTCTACGGCCGTGGGCGACGAGGGCGGCTTTGCGCCCACGCTGGGCAACCACGAAGAAGCCATTCAGCTCATTTTGCAAGCCATCGAAAAAGCCGGTTTTGAGCCGGGTGCGCAAATCGCGCTGGCGCTCGACTGCGCGAGCTCCGAATTCTTCCGCGATGGACGCTACCATCTGACCGGTGAGGGCGGCATGGAGCTCGACGCGGCCGGGCTGTCGAACCTGCTGGCGGCATGGTGCGACAAATACCCCATCATCTCGATCGAAGACGGCATGGCCGAAGACGACTGGGAAGGCTGGAAAGTCCTCACCAGCCAGCTGGGGCGCAAGGTGCAATTGGTGGGCGACGACCTCTTCGTCACGAACACTCGTATCCTGCAAGAGGGCATCCAGCAAGGCGTGGCCAACTCGATCCTCATCAAGATCAATCAGATCGGCACCCTCACCGAAACCTTTGCCGCCATCGAGATGGCCAAGCGCGCTGGCTACACCGCGGTGATTTCACACCGTTCCGGCGAAACCGAAGACACCACCATCAGCGACATCGCCGTGGCCACCAACGCGCTGCAGATCAAAACCGGGTCGCTGTCGCGGTCGGATCGCGTGGCCAAATACAACCAATTGCTACGCATCGAAGAAGATCTTGGCGATGTTGCCCACTACCCGGGGCAAAGCGCTTTCTACAATCTGCGTTAAAACTGAGCCTCAGCCAGGTTGCGTGTGGCAACCTGGCCACGCCACCAGGAGAACTCCATGTTTCGTGAGCCGATGCGCTTGGTCGTGGTGGCCTTGTTTGCCCTGGTGGTGCTCATTCAATATCCACTGTGGCTGGGCAAGGGTGGTTGGTTCGAAGTGCGCGAACTGCAGCGCAGAGTCGAGGCGCAGCGCGATCTCAATGCCGGTCTGCAACTGCGCAATGCAGCCCTCGACGCCGAAGTGCGCGACTTGCAAACGGGCACGGCCGCCATCGAAGAGCGGGGCCGTATGGAGCTCGGGCTGGTCATGCCCGACGAAGTGTTCGTGCGGGTGATAGAACCGTAAGCGTTTTGCGCCAAACTTGATGCGAATCAAGCAAGCTGGGGGTAATCCCTAGAATCCCGGGCTATCGTTTGGGGTAGATCTCGTTATACATTGTAAGCGTCGTGTCGCGGCTCTCCACCGTGTCGATCCTTCGGTTTCGGCAGCGGCGGGCAGGCAGCGCGCAAGGCATTCGGGGCCCTTGTTAATCGAGGGCTCCATCGCCGAACCTTGTAAAAAACGGAGACTCCACACATGCAACGATTTGCCCTCAAAGCCCTGGCCGCCTCCGTGCTGGCCGCCAGCAGCGTGGCCGTGGCCAATGCGGCCGAGTACACCCTTCGATACGCGCACTTCTGGCCTTCCAACTCGTCGGTGCATACCGATGTCTTTGAAGCCTGGGCCGAGTCGGTCGAAAAAGCCTCCGATGGTCGCATCGCCGTCGAACTCTACCCAGCGCAAACGCTGGCCAAGGCCGATGGTTCCTATCAGGCCACCGTCAACGGTGTGGCCGATATCGTCAGCGTGGTTCAGGGGTACACTGCCGGCCGCTTCCCGCTGAGCCAGCTTGCCGAGTTGCCCGACATGGGCGCTTCCGCCATGCAAACTGGCTGCATTCTGCAAACGCTTTACGACGAAGGCCACCTCGATCGCGAATACCAAGACACCCGCCCCTTGTATTTCTTTGCTACAGCGCCGGGCGTCATTCATATGCGCGAAAAGCGTGTCCTGAAGCCGTCCGATCTCGACGGTGTTCGCATGCGCAACCCGTCGGTCATCGCCGGTGAGGTTCTGCGCGAAGCTGGCGCCCGCAACGTGAGTATGCCGGCGCCAGAAGCATACGAATCGCTGCAGCGCGGTGTCATCGAAGGCACTGTCATGCCCTTCGAAGGCGCCCTGGTGTTCCGGCTGAACGAACTCACCGATTTCCACCTCGAGGTGCCGATCTATTCCACCGCGTTCGTCACGGCAATGAATTCACGTACCTACGATCGCCTGCCCGACGACCTCAAGAAGGTCATCGATGATCACTCCGGCTTCGAGTGGCAGAAAAAGGCTGCTGTGGTGTTCGACGCCCTCGACGCCAAGGGTCGCCAGGATGCTCTCGACGACGGTCAAGAGATTGTCACCATCGACAACGCCATGGACGATCCCGACTGGGGTCCCTTGCTCAAGAAAGTCACCGACGAATACCTCGACGACCTCGAGTCCAAGGGCATGCCCGCGCGAAAAGTCTATGAAGCAGCACTCGCGGCACGAGCTAATTGCCCGGTCGACGCGAGCTAATTCTACTAGTGCTGTCACGTAGACGTTCTGGTTACCCGCGGGGTTCAACCCGAACGTCGCTCTTCAACCCGCCACGCCATGACCTGGCGTGGCGGGTTTGTCGCTTCTCTCTCCAGTGTGGATCATGACCGCAATCCTTCGCGTGCTCGATAACCTGGCTCGGGTTCTGTTGGGCCTGGCAGGGCTGGCATTGGTGGCGATGATGGTCGTCGTCATCATCGACATCGTGTTGCGTAATTTCGGCAACTACATTCCCGGCGTCAGTTCGATTCGGCTGTACGGCATGCTCGAAGCCATTCGCTATCTCTTCCTCATCGCCATGGCGGGCGCCATGCCCTGGGGGGTAGAGAAGTCGCAAGTGATCGTCGAGCTCTTCACTCAGAAATTGAGCGCTCCCGTGCTGGCCCGCATCGATAGCTTCTTCCTGCTTGGCTTCGCCGCCTTCGGGGCTGCGCTTACCTACGCACTGATCCTGTCGGGGCTTTCGGCCATGGCCAGCGGTCAAACCACACCCGACCTTCAGATTCCCATGAGCTGGGTGCGTTTCTTCACGGCCTTCTGCATGGCGTTGTTAACTGTCCGAGCCTTCTTCGTTGGCCTGCGGGGCATCATCCTGGGGAAACTTCATGTCGCCTGAAATTGTGGGCGTGGTTGGTATTCTGATTCTCTTGCTGTTGCTGGCGGTTCGTTGCCCCATCGCGCTGGCCATGCCCGTGGTAGGTCTGGGTGGCTTCGCCTGGCTCGTGGGCTGGGAGCCGGCACTGGCCCTGCTCGAAACCGCGCCCATCGATGTGCTGTCCAGCTTCAGCTTCAGCGCCATTCCCTTGTTCATCTTCATGGGCGTGTTGGCCTCCAAGGCACGCATGGCGGGCGAACTCTTCGAGATGTCACGCACCATTTTCGGCGCGTGGCGTGGGGGCATGGCCATGGCGGCGGTCACAGCCAGCGGGGTGTTCTCGGCCATTTCGGGGTCGTCGCTGGCTACCGCCGCCACCATCAGTAAAGTGGCGCTGCCCGAGATGGAAAAGAAAGGCTATGCGCAATCGCTGGCCTCGGGCGTGCTGGCCGCTGGCGGCACCTTGGGGGTCATCATTCCGCCCAGCATCGCCTTGCTGCTGTTCGGGCTCATCACCGAACAATCGGTGGGCGCTCTGTTCATTGCGGCGTTGGTGCCTGGTGTGCTGGGGCTCGTTGGTTATGCGGTTGCGGTGTGGCTCGTGGTCATGCTCAACCCCAAGCTGGCGGGCGAGCCTTCTCCCAGCACCACCTGGATGCAGAAGATTCGCTCGCTGCGCTCGGTGGGGGCTTTTCTGGCGGTGTTTGTCATTGTGCTGGGCGGGCTCTACGCAGGCTTTTTCACGCCCACCGAGGCCGCTGCTGTCGGGACTTTCGCCACTTTGCTCATCGCTCTATATCGCAAGGTCACACTGCACGAAATCATCGAAGCCGTCGGTGAGTCGCTGGCCATGTCCATCGTGATCTTCTTCATGCTGGTGGGCGCCGAGCTCTTTGGCTACTTCGTGTCCGTGTCGCGCATGTCGTTCTACATTACCGACCTCATCACCTCGGCAGGCTTTACCCCGTTCATGATCCTGCTCAGCATTCTGTTGCTGTATCTGGTGTTGGGCTGCTTCATGGATGCCATGGCCATGATGCTGCTCACCGTGCCGGTGGTGTTTCCTGCCATCCTGGCGGCCGGCTACGATCCCATCTGGTTCGGCGTCATCACAGTGATTACCGTGGAGCTGGGGCTGATCACCCCGCCGGTTGGCATGAACGTATTCGTTATCAAGGCCGCGGCCAAGCACGTGCCCTTGGGAGCCATCTACAAGGGCGTACTGCCGTTCGTCGCGGCCGACGTGGTGCGTCTGTCCCTTCTCATTGCGTTCCCGTGGCTCATGATAGGCGTGCTGTATTGAGCCATACGTGATGCAGTCAGCACCCTGCGCACACGCGTGCGCGGGGATGTTCGTGGTTACCGGCTGAGGCTGTTGGTATATTGGCGCCTGGCCGGGTAGTGCGCACCCGGCGGCTATCATGGAGAAAGCAACATGCGCCCAGTGCGCGCTCTTGGTGTCGGCCTCGGGGTCGTGATATTGGCAGTGCTGGTGTGGTGGGCATGGCATTCGCGTGGCTTCGATCAGGTCATCAACAGCCCGCAGCCTCTGGCCGACTATGGCAGCAACACCTTGTTCACGGCCTTTGCCGGGCGCTCACCCCGTTATCTCGATCCGGCCAGTTCGTATTCTTCCGACGAAACACCGTTCACCTATAACGTCTATCAGCCGCTCTACGCCTATCATTATCTCAAGCGGCCTTATGAGCTGATCCCCTACGGCGCCGAAGCGGTCATCACGCCCCGGTATCTGGATGCCGATGGCAACGAATTACCGGCCGATGCCAGTGGCGAGATCATCGCCGAGAGCGTTTACGATATTCCGATACGGCAAGGGGTGCGCTACGCGCCGCATCCCGCCTTCGCCCGCAATGAGCAGGGCGAATTTCTCTACCACGCGCTCGATGCCCACGCGCTCAGTGGCATACGGGGCATGGCGGATTTCGAACACACCGGCACGCGCGAGCTCACCGCCCACGATTACGTGTATCAGATCCGGCGCATGGCGAGCCCTCGCATCGTCGCGCCGATCTACTCCAAGATGGCCGAATACATCATCGGCTACCGCGAGTATGGCGATGAGCTGCGCGAAATCAACGACGCGGCGCGGGCCGCCGGCACCGATAACGAGTGGCTCGACCTGCGTGAGCTGGGGTTTGCTGGTGTAGAAGCGCTGGATGATCACACCTTGCGCATCCGCCTGCGCGGCAGCTACCCCCAGTTCAAGTATTGGTTGGCGATGTCGTTCTTTTCGCCCATGCCGTGGGAAGCCGAGCGCTTCTTCCACCAGCCGGGTATGGCCGAGCGCAACCTCACGCTCAACGATTGGCCCGTGGGCACCGGTCCGTATTACATGGCGGAGAACCGACGCAATTGGCAGCTGGTGCTGGAACGCAACCCCTACTACGATTCCATGCGCTACCCCTGCGAAGGCTCGGCCGAAGACGCCGCGGCAGGCTTGTTGCGCGATTGCGGAGTAGAGCTGCCGTTCATCGACCGCGCGGTATTCAGCATCGAGAAGGAAGCGGTGCCGCTGCAAGGCAAGTTCTTGCAGGGTTATTACGACGTGCCCCAAATCGAGCGTGGCGAGTACGGCGTTGCGTTTCGGGTGGCTGCCGAAGACTCTCCCGACAAGGCCGAGCTCTACCAGGAACGCGGCTTGCAGTTGCCCACCACCGTGGAGGCGGGGCTATGGTACATGGGCTTCAATTGGCTCGACCCTGTGGTGGGGCAGGGCAGCAGCCCCGAGCAAGAGGAACGCAATCGAAAACTGCGCCAGGCCATCAGCATCGCCATGGATTGGGAGGAATATGTGGCGATCTTCGAAGCCAACCAAGCGCAGGTGGCCTATGGGCCGGTGCCGCCGGGCATCCTCGGCTACCAAGCGCCGCCCGAGGGCATCAACCGCGAAGTATACGACGTGGTAAACGGCAAGGCCGTGCGCAAGCCCTTGAGCGAAGCCCAGAGGCTGCTGGCCGAGGCGGGCTACCCTGACGGCCGCGACCTCGATACCGGCCGGCCGCTGGTTCTGCACCTCGACGCCATGGGTGGCGCCACCGGAGCAAGACCCCAATACGACTGGATGCAACGCCAGTTCGCCAAGCTGGGCATCCAGCTCGAAATCCGCGCCACCGACTACAACCGCTTCCAGGATAAGATGCGCAACGGCGTGGCGCAGCTCTTCATGTGGGGCTGGTTGGCCGATTACCCCGACGCCGAGAATTTCCTGTTCTTGCTGTATGGGCCCAACGCCAAGGTGGGCTCCGATGGCGAAAACGCCGCCAATTACCGCAATGCCGAGTTCGATGAGCTCTTTGAGCGCATGCAGTTCCTCGACGACGGGCCTGAAAAGGCGCAACTCATCCACGAGATGATCGCCATCGTGCAGCACGACGCACCCTGGATGTTTGGTTACTACCCGGCGTCGGGTGGGGCCTATCAGCAATGGGTGGGCAATGCTCGGCCCAGCCAGATGATCCGCAACACCTTGCAGTATCTTTCGATCGATTCCGACACCCGGCTGGAGCGCGTTCAGCAGTGGAATCAGCCCGTCTGGTGGCCGGTGGGGGTGTTCGTCGCATTGTTATTGGCGGTGGCCTGGCCGGCATGGCGCATGTTGCGCCGTCGTGAGCGTGCTACCGCCCTGGAGGATGCCTCGTGAGCACTTACATCGTCCGGCGTCTTATCTACGGTGTGCTGATTCTGATCGGCGTGAACCTGTTCACCTTTTTGCTGTTCTTCACGGTGAATACCCCCGACGATATGGCTCGCCTGGCCATCGGCGGGCGTCGCGTCAGTGCCGAGGCCATCGAGCAATGGAAAGCTCAACACGGCTACGACAAACCCTTGTTTGTGAATGCCTCGGCCGATGGCTTGGGCAAGGTCACCGAAACCATCTTTTACGAGCGCTCCGTGCCCTTGTTGCGCTTCGACTTTGGTCTGTCGGATTCCGGCCGAGACATCACCTACGAGATTTCGCAGCGTATCGGCCCAAGCCTGGCGCTGGCGATTCCAACTTTTCTGCTGGGCTTGATGGCCAGCGTGTCGTTCTCCTTGCTATTGGTGTACTTCAAATCCACCTGGATCGACTTCTGGGGTGTAGTCACCTGCGTGGTGCTGCTCTCGATTTCGGCGCTGTTCTACATCATTGCTGGGCAATATCTTTTCGCCAAGGTGTTGCGTCTGGTGCCTTATTCGGGCTTTGCGAGCGGCTGGGACATGGTGCGCTTTTTGGCTCTGCCGGTTCTGGTGGCGCTGGTGGCCAAGCTCGGGCCCGAGGCCCGTTTCTATCGCACGCTTTTTTTGGAAGAAGCCGGCAAGGATTACGTGCGTACCGCCAGAGCCAAGGGCCTGCCCGAACGGCGGGTGATGTTCCGCCACGTGCTGCGCAATGCTTCGCTGCCCATTCTCACCAGCAGCGTGG
>JAJUJN010000184.1 GCA_029265335.1 Alcaligenaceae bacterium | reverse complement strand
GGCAGTGGCCATCTACAGCATTCCCATTATTGCCCGTTTTGCCCGCGGCTCCACGTTATCGCTCAAAGAAGAGCCCTATATCGAAGCCTGCCGCGCCATCGGCATGAGCCATTGGCGCATTCTGCGGCGGCACGTGTTTCCCAACATTGCACCGCCCATCATGGCGCTGGCCATACTGCGTGTAGGTATCGCCATCCTTACGTGCGCCAGTCTCAGCTTTCTCGGTCTGGGGGCACAACCGCCCATGCCGGAGTGGGGAGCGATGCTGGCGCAAAGCCGCACTGCCGTGCTGCTGGCTCCGCACCTGGCCATCTTTCCCGGCCTGGCCATCATTTTGCTGGTGCTGAGCCTCAATATGTTCCATGAAGGGTTGCAGCGTGTGCTCGACCCCAAGGCCAGACGTCTTTAACGCTTATGTCCGCACTGCTCGAAGTCTCCGATCTGCGCACTGTCTTTGCCACTGGCAGTGGCGAGCTGGCCGCCGTTGATGGCGTGTCCCTGTCACTTGAGCGTGGACAAACCCTGGGGGTGGTGGGTGAAAGTGGTTGTGGCAAATCGATGCTTTCGCTTTCGCTCATGGGGCTGGTGCCGGTGCCTGGCCGCATCGCCAGCGGCAGCATCCGGCTCGAGGGTCGTGAACTGGTAGGTATGCCCTATCGCGAAATGCGCCGGCTGCGCGGTCGCCGAATCGCCATGATCTTTCAGGAGCCCATGACCAGCCTCAATCCGGTGTACACAGTGGGCTACCAGATCATCGAAGCCATGAAAGCTCACGAACGGGGCGCCAGCGATGCTGAACTCAAGCGCCGCGCCATCGCAGCCCTTGAGCGGGTGCAAATACCTGCGGCAGCCCAACGCTTCCACGATTACCCGCACCAGATGTCGGGCGGAATGCGGCAACGGGTGATGATCGCCATGGCTTTGGCGGGCAATCCGGACATTCTGATTGCGGATGAACCCACGACCGCACTCGACGTCACCGTGCAGGCGCAAGTGCTGGATCTTTTGCGCGACATTCAGGCCGACACCGGCATGGCGATTCTGCTTATCACTCACGACCTGGGCGTGGTGGCTGGCATGGCCAACCGAATTGTGGTGATGTACGCCGGGCGTGTGGTAGAAGCGGCGCCGGTGCACACCCTGTTTCACGACCCGCAACATCCCTATACCCTGGGGCTGCTGGGCAGCATGCCGCGCATCGAAGAGCGGCGAGAACGGCTATTGGCGATCGACGGCACGCTGCCGCCGCCCGACGCGATGCCAACTGGCTGCCGGTTTGCACCGCGCTGTGTGTTTGCCTCGGCGGCCTGTGAGCAGATCGATCCCGATCTGCGGGAGCTAGAGCCAGGGCATGGCGCGGCTTGCATTCACGCCCCCGTGGAGCTGGCGCCACATGTGCGCGCTGGCGAGGAGGTGTCATGAAGCCCACGCCCTCCACCCCTCATGCCCAGCCGCCCTTGCTGGAGCTGCACGATGTTGGCAAGTACTTTCGAGCCAAGCAGGGTATTTTCAGCGCGGGCCGAGCCGGTACGGTGCGCGCTGTCGACGGAGTATCGTTTGCCATCCAACCAGGCGAAACCCTGGCCTTGGTGGGCGAAAGCGGCTCGGGCAAGTCCACCGTGGCCCGGCTCGCGCTACG
Organism: Alcaligenaceae bacterium; assembly: GCA_029265335.1. Classification (GTDB taxonomy): domain Bacteria; phylum Pseudomonadota; class Gammaproteobacteria; order Burkholderiales; family Burkholderiaceae_B; genus Verticiella. Next base: position 3,433 of record JAJUJN010000184.1, on the reverse strand, counting down.
TTTGATCGATGCCAGTAGCGGGCGTATTGCCTTTCGTAGCACCGATATCACCACAATGGGCGAAAGCCAATTGCGTCCGTTGCGCCGCTCCATGCAGATGGTGTTTCAGGATCCATTCGCTTCATTGAATCCGCGCATGAACGTGCGCCAGATTCTCGAAGAGCCGCTCATCGTGCACAAACTGGGAGACGCTGCCGAGCGTCGCAAACGGGTGGATGCGCTGCTGAGTTTGGTGAACCTCGCGCCTTGGCAAGCCAGTCGCTACCCCCACGAGTTCTCCGGCGGTCAGCGCCAACGTATTGGTATCGCCCGCGCCCTGGCGCTCGAGCCCGAATTGGTGGTGCTGGATGAACCGGTGTCGGCGCTGGATGTGTCGATTCAGGCTCAGGTCGTGAACCTGCTGCAGGATCTCCAACGCCGTCTGGGCCTCGCCTATTTGTTCATCGCCCACGATCTGGCCGTGGTCAAGCATATGGCCGACCGCGTGGCGGTCATGTACCTGGGTAAGCTGATGGAAGTGGCCCCGGCCCACAGCCTGTTCGCCACACCGCGACACCCTTACACACGTATGTTGCTCAGCGCGATTCCCCGACCCGACCCTGATTATCGGGTGGCACGGCAAGCGGTACGAGGTGAGCTGCCCAGCCCCACCAACCCGCCCTCGGGTTGTCGCTTCCACACCCGGTGTCCATTCGTGATCGACCGCTGCCGCAGCGAGGTGCCCGAACTGCTCGACAACACACCTGGCCACGCCGTGGCTTGTCACCGGGTCAACGACATTCCTGTGGCGCTCGACCTCACTCGCGACACACCCACGCCGGATCGAACTGCCAAACGTCTTGCCCTGTATGCCCAACGCAGCAAAGACCGGGCCAACACTCAGCCCGGCTGAAAGACGGGGTAAAGCCGGGTTCCCGCCATCCGGCCCGCGAGCTATGCTCCAACGCTGGACCGGCACGAATCGGCCGGAGGTTTTCAATGTTGGAGCTTTACCATGGCAAAACAAGCACCCGTTCGTCTCCATAACCCGCCCGGCCTCTACGACAGCTCGGTATTTGGCTATTCCCACCTGGGCGAAGTGCCAGCGGGCAGGCGTCTGGTGTTCATCGCGGGGCAAGGCGGCGAAAATGAACAGGGAGTGCACGAGCCCGACTTCCAGGCACAGGTGGCGCGCGCCCTGCACAATTTGAAAGTGGCAGTGGAAGCAGCGGGGGGCACCGTCCAGGATATTGTGCGGCTAACGGTGTACATCGTGGATCACACCGAAGCCAAGCTGCCGGTGTACGGTGCCGAGCTGGTCAAGGTGTTTGGCGATGGCCCCAAGCCTACCGCTACGCTGATACCGGTACCACGTCTGGCGCTGGATTCCATGCTGTTCGAGATCGACGCAATCGCGGCTGTGCCGGCATAAGCGGCGTTTCGTCAAGGCTGCGCTTCACCAACCAATGCATGCGGTGCCCCGTAACCCCGTTCAATTCGGGGCACCTCTCGGCAACGATGCTCCGTCCAAAACGGAGCGCGCCCTCGCCACCTCACTTTGGCGGCACAATCACCAAGGCACCCGCCACAACCGCAAGTTGCTGTTAACTCTCTATAATCATCCGCGCTCATTAAAAGTTCCAACAATTATCATAAAGCGTCGGTTTGATCGGAGTGGATATCAGTGCGCACAAAAAAAGCGGTATATGGCTTTGGCCTAATTTGTGGGGTTATTTTATTCGCTGCCTCACTCACCCCCAGCCTCATACCCAGAACCTATATGGTCCAAGGGGTGCTTTCTGGCATAGCTTTTGCGGCGGGTTATCTCTTGGGCATGGTGCTGCAGGGTCTTTGGCGTTATCTCGAGCTGCCACAGCTTTCGCTCCGCCCGATGCGTTACCTGAAGTGGGCTTTGGCGATTGCGAGCCTGGCGTTGCTTGTCGTTTCTCTGTATCACGTCAAGGCCTGGCAGAACTCGGTTCGCCTCGCGGTAGGGATGGAGCCACTGGAAACCGGCTATCCGGTTTACGTATTCCTGGTTGCGCTGCTCACCTTCATTCTCTTCTACGTTCTTGCGCGTTTGCTCCTCGCATTTGGTCGAACATTGTCGCGCTGGCTCTACTCCCGGTTTCCGCGTCGCGTTTCTCTGGTGCTGGGAGCCACGCTCGCAGTGCTTCTCATCGTGACTCTCGCCAATGGCGTGCTGCTGAAGTATGCCTTTCAGTTTGCGGATCGTACATTTCAGCAATACGACGCCTTGCTCGAACCCGATCGGCCGCAACCCCTGATAGCGGAACGAGCGGGTAGCAAAGAGTCTCGGCTCGATTGGCAGAAACTGGGGCGTGCCGGTAGAGAATTTGTGGCGTCTGGCCCCTCAGCAGCCCAGATTTCAGCCTTCACCCAGCGTGAAGCGATGGAGCCCATCCGGCTTTACGCCGGCTTGCAAATGGCCGACACGGCAGAGGCGCGCGCGCAGCTCTTGCTCGACGAATTGATTCGAGTGGGTGCTTTTGCACGCTCTGCCCTGGTGGTAATCACCCCCACGGGCACCGGGTGGATCGACCCTTCTGCCACGGATGGCCTGGAGTATCTCTACGAAGGTGATATTGCCAGTGTGGCGCTGCAATATTCTTATCTCAACAGCCCGATGTCTTTGGTTTTTCAACCAGAAAGCGGGATGGAATCTGCTCAGGCTTTGTTTAGAGCGGTTTACGGGCACTGGAAGACACTGCCCCCAGGTAGTCGACCCAAGTTATACCTCCACGGCTTGAGTCTGGGTGCGTTCAACTCTCAACGGTCGTTTACCTTGTTCGACATCCTCGGTGACCCCATCGATGGCGCGCTCTGGAGTGGCCCCCCCTTCCCGAGCGAGCTGTGGCGAAACCTCACCAATCAGCGTGAGGCCAACACGCCCGAATGGTTGCCGGTGGTGGAGCAGGGCAGGTTTGTCCGTTTCATGAATCAGAATGGCACCTACAGTGGCGCCGACGCCCCCTGGGGTAACTCGCGATTCGTGTTTCTGCAATATGCGAGCGATGCGATCACATTTTTTGAGCGCAGTCTGTTTTACCGTGAGGCCGACTGGATGAAGTCGCCGCGTGGCCCCGATGTGTCGCCACTGCTGGCGTGGTATCCCGCGGTCAGCATGTTGCAGGTGCTGATTGACATGCCGCTGTCGGATACCGTGCCCTTGGGGTACGGGCATGTGTATGCGCCTCAGCATTACCTCGATGGGTGGCTGGAAGTCACCGGTATCGATTCGTTCACACCCGCTGAAATCGAACGCCTCAAACAAGTTTTGCTGCAAAAGGCACAACAAGGCGACGGCTACGAATATCGCGGAGGCTGATCGCCACCCAAAAGGCGTACGCCAGACGACGTACAGATCCAGGAGGCGGCGCAGCGCGTCGCGAGTTTGCGGCTCGAAGGCTGCGCTGCGGGCTTCGAGCCCGGC
>JAJUJN010000028.1 GCA_029265335.1 Alcaligenaceae bacterium | reverse complement strand
CTTCTTCCTCGTCGTCTTCCCACTTGCCGCACCCGGCCGTGTGGCGGGCCACGCAGGCCGGCCTGCCGCCCGCTGCGGGCCTGCCCTGTGGGCATGAAGCGCTGGCGGCGCATTTGCCAGGAGCCCGCTGGCCTTATCACTGCCTGATCGAATTCCTCGTGGCTCGGCCGGGCTGTGGCGAGCTGGCCCTGTTGCAGCCGGCCTTGCAGGCGGCGGCCGGCACAGCGCCCATCGTGTTGGTTGCCCCGCCGCATCCGCCGCTGGCTCAGGCCTGGCAGGCCAGTCTGCCGGCCGGTGCTCGCGTCTGGTGGCTCACGCCTCAGTCAGCGGCCGATGCCTTGTGGGCCACTCATCAAGCTGTGCGCAGCGCAGGGTGTGCGGCCGTGCTGGCCTGGTTGCCGCAGGCCTCACGCCCGGGGCTGCGGCGTTTGCAGCTGGCCGCTCAAGAAACCCGCACTTTGCTGGTGGTCATGCGGCCGGCGCAAATGCAGGCGCAGGGTTCGCCGGCCGCGTTGCGGCTGGTGCTCGAGCCCGAGGCCCACACCCTGGCCGTGCGATTTCACAAGGTGCGGGGCGCGCGGCCCCTCGAGGCGGTGCGCGTGCCCGTGTGGCAAGGTCTGGCGCCGGTGGCCGCGCCGGCCGTATTGCCCGAGGTGCCGGCAGCACCCGCGTTGGCGCCGTCTTCAACTGCCAACCGCCTGTTCGAGGGGTAACAGCGTGTCTTTGTGGGTTGCCCTGGCCTTGCCCCAGCTCGCTCTCGAGGCGGTGTGGTCGCCTGCCATGCAGCGCTTGCTGCCGGCCACCCTGGCTGTGCACGAGCACGAGCACATCGTGCAGTGCAGCAAGGCGGCGCAACAGCAGGGGGTGCAGCCTGGCATGCGGGTGGCGGCCGCGCAGGCTATGTGCCCCCAGCTGGTGGTGGCAACGCGTGAGCGCGAGGCCGAGGCTGCCTTGCAAGAGCAGCTGGCCATGGCCATGCAACCTTTCACGCCTCAGTTGGCCATGCCCGAGCCCGATATCGTGGTGCTGGAAGTGTCGGGCAGTTTGCGCTTGTTTCGCGGCATCGTGGCCTTGTGCCATCGCATTCATCAGGCCATGAAGGGGGTGCCGGTCACCGTGGTGCGCGGGGTGGCGCCTACCTTGCGCGGCGCCATGATACTGGCGCGGGTGTGGGCTTTGTCGGCAAGCACCCGCCAGCGCAGCGAGGGTTCGGTTCCCCGGCCTCGTGTGCTGCGGCTGTCGCACCTGCAGCAACGCCTGGAAGTGCTGCCGTGGCGGGTGTTGCCCGAGGCGCAACCTCATGCCGATTGGCTGGTCAGCCTGGGTTGCCGCACCTTGGGCGACCTCAACCGTTTGCCGCGCAGCGGTCTGCGTCAACGCACTCATGCCAGCCTGCTGCAAGCTCTCGATCAGGCCTGGGGTCGTGAGGTGCACAGTGTGGTCTGGTGGCAGCCGCCCCAATCTTTTCGTCAAGGCTTCGAGCCCCTCGAAGCCCTCGAGCATCTTCATCAATTGCAAGAAGGTGCCGAACATCTGCTGCGGCAGCTCGAAGCCTGGCTGCGGGCCCAACAGAAGTCTTGCGACCAGCTGGAGCTCATCTGGTACTACGACGACCGCAGGCTGGCCTCACCCCAGCAAAGTCTCACATTGCAATTGGCTCAGGCGCATTGGGAGTTCCCGGCCTGGCAAAGGGTGCTGGCCGAATCCCTCCAGCGCTGTGAGCTGGCAGCGCCGGTGCAACGTTTGGTTCTGCAGGCCGGGGCCACGGTGCCTTGGCAAGAGCCTGCCGCCACCTTGCTGCCCGACCCTTCCGCCCAAACCGAAGCTCTGGCCTTGCTGGAGTTGCTGGTGGCCCGTTTGGGGGCCCACGCCGTGCTGCAGCCTCATCCGGTGGCCGATCACCGGCCCGAACGCGCCAATGGCTGGCGTTCCGTCATCGAATCGCCGCGACATACGCCAGCGGCCCCCGCAGGTTCGCCGCCGCCAGGCACTCGTCCTTTCTGGTTGTTGGCCACACCCGAGCCACTGGCCACGGTGGCGGGGCGTCCAGCCCGACAGGGAGTGCCTCTGCGTTTGTTGGCTGGCCCCGAGCGCATCGAAGCCGGATGGTGGGAGGGTGAGTGGTGCGCACGCGATTATTTTGTGGCCCAGGATGTGCAAGGCGGCTATTGTTGGGTGTATTGCGAACGGGGCTCCCCGCCGGGGCCATGGTGGTTGCATGGCTGGTTTGGCTGAATCCTCCCGCCCCGTTCCGGCCTATGCCGAGCTTTATTGCACCAGCAATTTCAGCTTTCTCGAAGGAGCCTCACACCCCGAAGAGCTGGTGCAACGAGCGGCCCAGCTTGGCTACCAGGCGCTGGCCATCACCGACGAATGCTCGGTGGCCGGAGTGGTGCGGGCTCACGAAGAAGCTCAAAGGGCCGGTATTCAGCTCATTGTGGGCAGTCGGCTGCGAGTGAGTCAGCCTGGTCAACAACCCGATCTGCAATTGCTGGTGCTGTGTGCCGACCGCGATGGTTATGGCGATCTCTGCGAACTCATTACCCTGGCGCGTCGTCGCCGGCCCAAAGGGCAATACCATCTGCAAACCCGCGATTTCGAGCTGCCGGCGCCGGCAGAGTTGTCGGCGCAATGGCAGGGCCTGCAGAGTTGTTTCGTGATCTGGCTGCCGCCCGAAGCCCCCGAGCCTGCAGCGGCTTTGCACGAAACCGCCCATTGGTTGCGCCGTATCTTCGGGCAGCGTCTTTTCGGGGGCGTGGTGCGCCGTCACGGGGCCGGTGAAGCCACCCGCATGTCGGCCTGGCGCGAACAACTGCAGCAATGGCAAATACCAGCCGTGGCCTTGGGTGATGTGCGTTGCCACGTGCGTTCACGCAAGCCCTTGCACGACGTGGTGCGAGCCATTCGCCTGGGGCGTCCGGTGGCAGAGTGTGGTTATGAGCTTACCGGCAATGCCGAAGCCTATTTACGCCCACGCGAGCTATTGGCGCGCTGGTTTGCCCCCCACGAGTTGGCGGCCACCGTGCAAATTGCCGAGCAGTGTCATTTCGATCTGCAGAGCCTGCGCTACGAATACCCCGACGAAATCGTGCCCGCTGGGCATACGCCCGCCAGTTATCTGCGCCAGGAGGCCGAGGCAGGCGCACGTCGGCGGTATCCGCGAGGCATGCCGCCCGAGCTGCGCGCCAAGCTCGAACACGAGCTGCAGCTCATCCATGAGCTGGGTTACGAGCCCTACTTTCTCACGGTTTACGATCTCATCCGCTTTGCGCGTGAACGCGGCATTCTGTGTCAGGGGCGCGGTTCGGCGGCCAATTCGGTGGTGTGCTGGTGCCTGGAAATCACCGCGGCCGACCCCGAGCAAACCGCAGCGCTCATCGAACGCTTCATCAGTCGCGAACGCAACGAACCCCCCGATATCGATATCGATTTCGAGCATCAGCGGCGCGAAGAAGTCATCCAATACATCTATCGCAAATACGGTCGCCAACGGGCGGCGCTCACTGCGGTGGTCATCACCTATCGCATGCGCAGCGTGCTGCGCGAAACCGGCAAGGCCCTGGGCGTGTCGGCCGGCGTGATAGATGCCATGGCGCGCTCACAACAATGGTGGGACGGCCGCCGCGGTCTGCTCGAGCGCATGGCGGTGGCGGGGCTCGACCCCGAATCGCAGCTGGCCTCCACCTGGGTGGATTGTGTGCAGGCCTTGTTGGGCTTTCCGCGCCATCTCTCGCAGCATCCCGGGGGCTTTGTGATCTCGCGAGGTCCGCTGTCGCGTCTGGTGCCCATCGAGAACGCCACCATGACCGAACGCAGCGTGGTGCAATGGGATAAAGACGATCTGGATGCTCTGGGTCTGCTCAAGGTGGATGTGTTGGGGTTGGGCATGCTCAGCGTGCTGCGTCGCACCTTCGAGCTGGTGGCTCGCCAGCGCGGTACGCCCCTCACGCTGGCCGATATTCCCCACGATTGCCCTCACACCTACGCGATGATTTCGCGTGCCGACACGGTAGGCACATTTCAGATCGAATCGCGCGCGCAGATGAGCATGCTGCCGCGCCTGCGGCCCAATTGCTTCTACGATCTGGTGGTGCAGGTGGCCATTGTTCGACCCGGCCCCATTCAGGGGGGCATGGTGCACCCCTATTTGCGACGCCGGCAGGGGCTGGAGCCGGCAGATCTGCCTCAGCCGGCACTGGCGCCGGCCTTGGGCCGCACTCTCGGCGTGCCGATCTTCCAAGAACAGGTGATGCAGGTGGCCATGGTGGCGGCGGGTTTCACGCCGGGGCGAGCCGACAGCCTGCGGCGAGCCATGGCAGCCTGGCGTCGCAAGGGCGGCCTGGAGCCATTCCGTCAGGAGCTGATGGCCGGCATGCTGGCGCATGGCTACACCAGCGAGTTCGCAGATGCGCTGTTTCGCCAAATCCAGGGGTTTGGCGAATACGGCTTTCCCGAATCCCATGCGGCCAGTTTCGCCTTGCTGGCCTACGCCAGCGCCTGGTTGAAATGTCATTATCCGGCCGCCTATCTGGTGGCTCTGCTCAACAGCCAGCCCATGGGTTTTTATCGGCCAGCGCAATTGGTGCAAGATGCCAAGCGCCACAAGGTGGTGGTGCTGCCGGTCGATGTTTGCCATAGCGATTGGGAAGCCACCTTGGTGTTGGCGCCCAACGCGGCTCCCGCGGTGCGTTTGGGTTTCAACCAGATTCAAGGTTTCAAGCAAGACGCTGCGCAGCGGCTCATGCAAGCGCGCGCCGAGGCGCCCTGGCAAAGCGCCCAGGATCTCTGGCAGCGGGCCGGCCTCGATGCGGGCGAACGTCGCCGTCTGGCCGCTGCCGGCGCCTTGCGCAGCCTCAGTGGTCATCGCCGACAGGCAGCCTGGGACGCGGCCACGCCCGTGGCCCACGATTGGGTAGATCACGCCGCTACCGAAGAGCCCGCCCCGCTGTTGGCTGCTCCCGGTGTGGCTCAGGAGGTGGTGAGCGATTACCGGACGCTGGGTCTTTCCTTGCAAACTCACCCCCTCACGCTGCTGCGCCCCACTTTGCAGAAAGAAGGCACACATACCGCACAGCAACTCAACGACATGGCCGACGGCCGTTGGGTGCGAGCGTGTGGTTTGGTGGTGGGGCGCCAGCGTCCCGGCACGGCCAAGGGTACGGTGTTCGTTACCCTCGAAGATGAAACCGGCACGGTCAATGTGATTGTCTGGCCGGCGCTGGTGAGTCGACAGCGGCGAGAGCTGCTGGCTTCGCGCTTGCTGGCGGTGTCGGGCCAATGGCAGGTGGCCCATGGGGTACGGCATCTGGTGGCGAGCAAGCTTTGGGATTGGTCGCACTTGCTGGGGCCGCTGGTGGCGCGAAGCCGCGATTTTCATTGAACCGGCAAGACGGCGCCGAGAGCTCCAAATCCCTCAGGGAGGGCAAAGCAAGTGCCAATGCGCAAATGAGCGAATGCAGTCAGCCCGGTGCGCGGCACTGTGGCGCTGCTGCGGCTTCGTATAATTCGCCTCTCCATTCAAGCGCAGCCGGCCCTGTTCGCATACGGCCTGCTGCGCTGCCAACTTTCTGGTCGTCACAGTACGGTCATTTCTGGAGCGGTCTGCATGAAAAAAGTCTTGGCCCTGATCGTGGCTATTGTGGTGGTGGCCTGGGCTGGCGCCACCTGGTACACCGGCGACCGAATCGAGCGCGACCTGCAGGCCTACGCAGCCGAATGGACCACTCCGCTGGCCGAGTCTGCGCCGCAGCTGGTGTCGTTCGAGCGAGGCTTTCTACGCTCCAGCGCCGAATGGCGAATCGAAGCCATCGTGCCCGATGGCGAGCCGTTCACCGCGCGTAGCGACATCGAACACGGGCCATTTCCCTGGTCGAGACTCCGTCAGCTGCAGTTCATGCCGGTATTGGCCTGGGTGCATGCCGAACCCCTGGAGAACAGTGGCTGGCAACCCTGGTTTCACTACGCTCAAGCCCTGCCCTGGCAGGTTCAGGCGACCATCCATTATCGCGATGGCGTGGAATTCCTCGCTGCTTTCTCCGCCGTCGATATCGACGAACCCGACGTGCAGCTGCAGGTGTCGGCAGGCTGGATCGAGGGTCGGGTGCACGGCAACGCCGAGCAGATTCTCATGAACGCCGAATGGCCTTCGTTTCGTATGCAAACTGGGGATGCGGCGGAAGGGAGCGAGTTCAGCTCGCTGGCCATCGAACAATTTCGCTGGCGCAGCAATCATCAAGCCGGCGCCGCCGGTTGGTATCCGGGCGAATCCCAATTCACTGCCGAGCAAGTGCAGATCGAAGATAACCTCCCTTTGCCGTTGCGTTTTCAGCAAGTGGCGTTCACAACGCAGCTGGAAGAATCAACCGGCGAACAGTTGAACGTCAGCGCAGATTATCGGATTGGCCACTTGCAGGTGGCCGACCAGCCACTGGGCGAGTTCGAAGCCGGCGTGATGATGGATAATCTGCATGGCCCCACGCTGCGCGAGGGAATCGAGGCCTGGCAGGCTCTGCCCTTGCAAAGCGATGGAATGCCCGCACGGCACGAGAGCAACGCGGTAATGCAGGCTACCTTGGAGGCTTTGCTCACTCATCATCCGCGCCTGGCGATTGCCCCCATGCGCTGGACGCTGCCGCAGGGCGAGATTTTGTTCGAAGCTTCGCTCACTCTGCGGCCCGCCGAAGAGTCGGGAACCGAGTTGAGCGTGCTGCAGGCACTCGATGCCGAACTGAACGTGTCACGACCCATGGCAGTCGAGCTCATGGCCAGAATGTCGCAACTCCCCGGAGGCACGGATCAGCCACTGGAAGCGGCGCGAGCCGCCGCCGCTCTCAATCTGGCTTTCATGGAGCAACTGGCCTTGGCTTCGGGCCACGTAGAACCGACTGAAGACGGATTTCGGGTTCGGGTGGAGCAGCGCGAAGGCCAGTGGAAACTCAACGGCCGGGATTGGAACGAGGCCGACGAACTGCTCGACACCATCCCCTTATTGCCTTAAAAAGCACAGGGCGGGGTGCTGCCAGCGGTGGCGATAGTCTGCGCACTCCAGCACTCCTGCTCACTCCTGCCCGAGACGCCGTCCGGGTGCTCGGGTGGCGCTACGCTTGCTCGTGACGCATGCCGGTCAGTCGCGTTCGAGACCTCGGCCAAAGCGCGCCCGGTAGCGCGCCTCAAACGCCGGCCAAGCGTCGGGGTTGAGCAAGCGGGGGGGCCGTTCGCCGCGCAGAATCGTCAATATCTGTTCGGCCGCGCCAATGGCGGCCTGTTCACGCGACTCCACCGTGGCGCCGGCAATGTGCGGCGTGGCCAGCACGTCGTGGCGTTGCAGCAAGGGATGGTCGCAAGGGGGTGGCTCCACGTCCCAAACATCGATGCCAGCGCCCGCCAGCTGGCCCGCTTCGAGCGCCTGCAGCAGGGCGCTTTCGTCGTGGATGCCGCCGCGTGCGGTGTTGATGAAATAGGCGCTGCGCTTCATGGCGGCGAATTGTGCTGCGCCGATCAGACTCCGGGTGGCTTCGGTGAGCGCACAGCACACCACCACATAATCCGCGGTGCTCAGCAGGGTGTCGAACTCGGCCCATTGCACGCCATGTTCAGCCAGGCCCGCGGGCTCGCCACGGGTGTCATGCACCAACACCTGCATTTGCAGGCCGTCGATGCACAAGCGCGCGAGTCGCCGCCCCACATTGCCGAAGCCGATCAGCCCTACGGTTTTGTGTTGTGTATTCTGGCCCGTGTAGTGATGACGCGAAAGGTTCGGAATACGGCGCATATCGCGGTCGGCTTGCGGCATGTGGCGCGCCAGGGCGAGCATCATGCCCAACGAATGCTCGGCCACTGCCTGTGCGTTGGCGCCACCAGCCTGGTTCACCACCAGCACACCCGCCTGGGTGCAAGCGGCGACATCCACCGTGTCGTAGCCAGCGCCCACGGTAGAAACCAGTAATAGCTCGGGGGTGCGGGCCAGCAAGGCCGCATCGGCACGGTATTCGGCGGGAATATCGTTAACGCCCGACGAAATCTGATAACCCACGGCGGTGCGCAGAATCGTGTCGATTTCAGAGCGCGATGCCTGGGGATCGAGCTCAAGCAGTTCCGCCGTGCCTGGGGCTTCCAGCGAGTGCTTGAAAGGCGGTTGGCCGTAGTAGTTCACGTAAAAGATGCGCGCTTTTTCTGCCATGTTTGTCGATTTATGCTAATGTCAGGACATTAAATATTAAGCAAGTGATATTTCATGAGTTCCAAAGCCTTGTTTGGAGCCCGTCTGCCGCGCTATCAGGTGGTGGCGCAGGCGCTGATGCGCGATATTGAAGAAGGCCGCTATCAGGTGGGCGATATGTTGCCCACCGAAGCGCAGCTGGGCGAGCTCTATGGCGTGTCGCGCTATACCGTGAGGGAGGCCGTGCGCCGTCTGACGGAGGCTGGCCTGATTACCCGTCGCGCCGGGGTGGGCACTACGGTGCGCGCTCGCGCCACCAAAGTGCGCTACACCGCCACGGTTTCCGACCTCACCGAGCTGTTCTCGTTCACCGAACAAACTCGCCTTCAGGTGCTCCACACCGACTGGATCGACGGCGACCCCACTCTGCCGGCCGATGTCGCCGAACAGCGTTGGTTGTGCTGCCACGCCCTGCGTTTTGTGGCCGAAAGCCGCGAGCCCATTGCCTATGTGCGCATGCTGATCCATCCGGCTTACGAGAGCATTCGCGCCAGGCTGGAAGAACCGGGCGTGACCGTATACCGGTTGGTGGAAACCCTGCACGGCGAGCGCATCGCGGAGGTGCGGCAAGTGATTGGTTGCACGGCGGTGCCGGCCGAAGAAGCCCCGCACCTGGGGGTGGAGCCAGGCACGCCGGGCCTGAGGGTGCACCGCTATTACCAAGGGGACGGCGAACAACTGTTTACCGTGGCCCTCAACACTTATCCGCAAGACCGTTTCAATCTCGAAACCCGTTGGCGGCTCGACATGGCGGCCGAGTAGCTGGTTGGCGCCAGCACGTTGCCGCCGGCTCATGCCGAAGCCTGCGGGCTTTCTGCTGTGGGCTTGGGGGCAGGTTCTGCCTCGCCGTCATGGTGGGCAAACGTTGCTGGTGCGTTGGCCAGGCGGGCGCTGAGCACTTCCACCCAATGTTGAACCGGCCGAGAACAGGCCGCCTGCAGGTGCTGGATGCAGCCAATATTGGCGGACACCACGGTTTCGTTGTGCTCGGGGGCGAGCGCCGCCAGTTTTCGATCGCGCAATTGTACCGAGAGGTCGGCCTGCAAAATGGCATAGGTGCCAGCGGACCCACAGCACATCTGCGGCTCGGTATGCGGGCCGCGCACTTCGGCGCCCAGCGCCGCCAGGCCTTCGCTGAGCTGGTGGGGCAGCTTTTGGCCATGTTGCAGGGTGCAGGGTGTTTGCACCACCAGGCGCTGTCCCGCCAGAGGCTCAGGCAAACCCCGCGCGGCCAGCGCCTGCTGCAGCTCAGGCAGCAACTCGCTCAGGTCGCGAACGCGCGCGCTGATCTCGCGTGCTTTCTTGGCGTATTGGGGGTCGTTGGCCAGCAGGCGGCCGTAATCACGCACCGTCACGCCGCACCCCGAGGCATTCATCACGATGGTATCCACCCGGCCGGCTTCGATCTCGGGCCACCAGGCGTCGATATTGCGACGCATCTGCTGGCGCGCCCGTTCGTTATCGGCCATGTGCAGGGCGATGGCGCCGCAACAGCCCGCCTCGGGGCTGCCGGAAGCTTCCACACCGGCACACGCCAGCACGTGCCGGGTAGCGTGGTTGATATTCGGCGCCAGAGCCGGTTGCACACAGCCTTCGAGCATCCACATGCGACGCCCTTCGAGGCTTTTGGGCGTATCGGCGGCGATCGTGGCCGCAGGCCCCGCGGCAACGCTCGGCAACGGCGAAGGCTTCGCATGGCTGGGTGCGTCGGCGGGCAGCTTGCTGCTTATGGTTGACGGCAGCCAACGCTTGACCTTTTGCCCCAGCTTTACCGCGGGGGCAAAGGCGGGCGACACCAGGCCGTCTCGCAAGGCGCGGCGCACCACGCGTTCGCCCATAGGGCGACGCACCTGCGTTTCTACCAATTCGCGGCCGATCTCGAGTAGAGCGCCGTATTCCACGCCCGAGGGGCAGGTGGTTTCGCAGTTGCGACAGGTAAGGCAGCGATCGAGATGGAGTTGCGTGGCACGTGTGGGCGTATTGCCTTCGAGCACCTCCTTGATGAGATAGATACGACCGCGCGGGCTGTCGAGTTCGTCGCCCAGCAATTGATAGGTGGGGCAGGTGGCCAGGCAAAAGCCGCAGTGCACACATTTGCGCAGAATCGCCTCGGCCGTGCGGCCTTCATCAGTATCGCGGTAGCGTTCAGCCAGGTGGGTCTGCATGCACAAACTCTTGGAAATGAGGTGAATCAGGGGGCGAAAATGCCATTGGGGTCGAAAGCGGAGTAGAGGGCAGCCTCAATGCCGGCCATGGGCTCGGCCAGGGGCGTGAACACGGGCGCCGTTTCGCTGGCGTGGCTCGCTGCCTCGTCGCCAGACCTTGCTGCTTCGTCGTCAAAGGTTTGCGCGGCCCGAAAACGAGTGGCATGGCCACCGGCCTCCACGGCCGCGGCTCGAATGGTTTGGGCGGGCAGATCGCTGCGCCACCACCGCTGCCCGCCCTGCCATTCCACCAGGGGCTCGCCGGGCAGGGCGAGCGGCGGATGAGTGGGAGGTACGGCCAGGCGCCACAAGGGTAGGTGAGTGGGCCCCGCCAATACACCATGGCGGTGGTCGCGCAAGTTATCCCAGAAGGCATGCGCGGCGTCATCCGTCAGGGCTTCGCCGCCCAGCTCGCGCACCGCGAGTGCCACCGCGGCCTCGGCGCCCTGCAAGCGCAAGGTCAGACGGCCGTTTTCCCAGCACGACGCGTTGATGGGGCGCGCCTGGCCAAGCCACCGGTTGGTTTGCTCGATGGCTTGCGCCTGCGACATTTCGAACACCCGTGTGGCGCTGGCCGCTGGCCAGGGCGCAACGCGCAGCGACACTTCCACGATCACCCCCAGCCGGCCCATCGAACCGGCGAGCAAGCGTGACACGTCGTAGCCGGCCACATTCTTGATGACCTGGCCGCCAAAGCGTTGCAGTTGCCCGCGGCCGTTCAAGAGCAGCACGCCCAGCACGGCGTCGCGCAGAGAGCCGCCGGCCATGCGTCCGGGGCCGCTCAGGCCGCTGGCCACCATGCCGCCAACCGTGCCGGCAGCGCCAAATCGCGGCGGCTCGAAAGCCAAATACTGGCGGTGCTCGTGCAAGGCCGCTTCGAGCACGCTCAGCGGGGTGCCGCCGCGTACCGATACCACCAGTTCCGAGGGCTGGTAATCCACGATGCCGCTCACTTCCGAGGTATGCAGCGCCTGGCCGGCACGAGGCTCGCCATAGAACGCCCGGGTATTGCCGCCCACGATGCGCAAAGGTTGGCGTTGGGCGCCGGCCTCACGGATCTGGTCTACCCAGCGTTGCACGGCAATCGGAGTTTCCACAGTTGGTTCCAGCGTATTCATCAAAAGCGCGGCAAATCGGGGAAGGGGAGCATACCGCGGTGCACATGCATCTTGCCGTGCTCCGCACAACGCGCCAGGGTGGGGATGACCTTGCCGGGGTTCAGCAGGCCACGCGGGTCGAAGGCGGCTTTCACGGCCAGCATCTGCTCGCGCTCGTCGGGTGAGAACTGCACACACATGGAGTTGAGCTTTTCGATGCCCACGCCGTGCTCGCCCGTGATGGTGCCACCCATGGCCACGCTGGTCTCGAGAATCTCGGCGCCGAAACGTTCGGCGCGTTGCAGCTCGCCCGGCACGTTGGCGTCGTACAGAATGAGAGGGTGCAGATTGCCGTCGCCGGCATGGAATACGTTCACGCAACGCAGTTGATGGGTGCGCTCCATCTCGTTGATGGCCACCAACATGTCGCCCAGCCGGGCGCGAGGAATGGTGGAATCCATGCAGAGGTAATCGGGGCTGATGCGTCCCGAAGCCGGGAAGGCGTTCTTGCGGCCGCTCCAGAAACGTTCGCGCTGGG
>JAJUJN010000143.1 GCA_029265335.1 Alcaligenaceae bacterium | reverse complement strand
CGCCGACAGACCGGTAACCTCCAGCAGATCACTCATGAGCCTGCCCCAGATACACGTTGCGCACGCGTTCGTCGGCGGCAATGGCGTCGGGTTCGCCTTGAGCGAACAACGCCCCGTTGACCAGCACCGACACCTGCGTGGCGAACCGGAAGACAAGATTCATATCGTGCTCGATCAACAGCACTGTCACGTTGGCCGGCAGTTCGGCCAGGGTTTGGAGGATCTCGCGCGATTCGCTGGTGGGCACGCCCGCCATGGGCTCGTCGAGCAGCAGCACGCTGGGGCGGCCGGCCAGGGCCACGGCGATTTCCAACAGTCGTCGCTTGCCATACGGTAGCTCAGCGGTGGCCAGATCTGCGACGTCGCCCAAATGCAGTTGATCGAGCAGGGCCAGGGCTTCGTTGCGCCAAACGGCGTTGCGATCAATGGCCTGCCACCAGCGACCACCGGCGCCCTCACGTTGTGCAATTACCAAAGACACGGTTTCGAGCGGAGTGAGCTGGGCAAACAGTTGATTGATCTGAAAGGTTCGCATCAGGCCGCGCCGCGCACGCTGATGCGCCGGCAGGCGGGTGATGTCGGTGCCGGCCAGCTCCACTCTGCCCTCCGAGGGCGTGAGCACGCCGGTGAGCAGGTTGACCAGGGTGGTTTTGCCCGCGCCGTTGGGGCCGATGAGCGCGTGTCGGGCGCCAGTTTCTACCCGCAGACTGACATCGTTGGTGGCCACGATGCCGCCAAAGCGCTTGACCAGGTTGTGGGTTTGCAGCGCAGGGCTCATGGCTGCCTCCAACGCCTGGGCACCAGGCGGGTGACCGCGCGGAATACTCCCATATAGAGGCGGTCGCGCCCCACGAGCACGATGACCACCAGCGCCAGCCCCATCCAGAACTGCCAGTACTGCGGGGTGATCGACGACAGGATGTCGTGCATCAGCACGAAAATGATGGCGCCGATGAGCCCACCATAGAGGTAACCGGTGCCACCCAGCACCAAAGCCAGCAGCACTTCGGCCGACCGATCGAACGACAGCACATCGAGCGAAGCAAAGCCCGTGGTTTGGGTGAGCAAGGCCCCGGCGGCACCGGCATACGCCGCCGCGACCGTGTAAATGATGGCCAGACGGAGATTCACGGGAATCCCAATGGCGGTGGCCCGCAGACGGTTGTCGCGAATGGCCTCGAGGCCCACGCCGAAAGGAGAACGAGTGAGCCGACGAGCGATAGCGAACAGCAGGAAGAGCACGATGAAGGCATACCAGCTGCCCGTGCGGCCTGCGAGGTCAAAATCGAAGCGACCAAAAATGGGATCGTTGAATATGCCCGGCAGGCCGTCTGCGCCTCCCGTCAGCCCCGCAAAGCGGTTGGCGATCTCGAAAAGAATGAGCCCTACGGCCAGCGTGACCATGAGCCGGGTGAGGTCGGAGCCACGCAAAACCAGCACGCTGGTAATGGCGCCCAACACGGCAGCGGCCACGGCGGCCACCACCAGACCGGTGAGCGGCTCGGGCGAAATATGAATGGCGAACAGGCCGGCCACATAGGCGCCAAAGCCGAAATAGGCCGCGTGCCCCAGCGACACAATACCGCCATAACCCAGGATGAGGTCGAGCGACAGCGCGAACAGCGCCAGGATAGCGACTTCCGTCCAGAGCGCGGCATGCTGGGGCCAGAACCACAGCACCAACACGGCCAGCACCCAAAAAACGATCTCGGCGCCGCGAACCCGCGAGCCGGCCAAGCGCACCGCTGTCATCGCCGCCCCCGAACGAACAGGCCCTGGGGCCGCCAAAGCAGCACGACCACCATCACCACATAGATGATGAAGGCGCCGAACTGCGGAATGTAATACTTGCCGGCCACGTCGGCGATGCCCAGGAGCAGAGCAGCCCCCAGCGGCCCGGCAATGGATGAGGTGCCACCCACCACCACCACGATCAGAAAGTAGATGATGAACTTGAGCGGAAACCACGGGTCGAGACCGAGCAATTCGGCGCCGAGGGCGCCGCCCAGGCCGGCCAGGCCCGAACCGAAAGCAAAGGTGAGCAGAAAAATGCGATTGACCGGAATACCCAGCCCCGCCGCCACGTTGGGGTCGTCTACCGCCGCCCGCAGCCGGCTGCCGAAACGCGTGCGTGACAGCACCAGCTGCAGCGCCAGAACCAGCACACTGCAGATAGCAATGATGAACAGGCGGTAGGTGCCCACGGTAACGCCCATGATCTCGATGCGTCCACGCAGGAACTCGGGCAAGCGCACGAACTGCTGCGACGCGCCGAAGAAGTAGTCGATGACGGCAATCGACATGAACACCAGACCGATGGTGAACAGCACCTGGTCGAGGTGCGAGCGCCCGTACAACGAGCGATAGAGCGTGGGCTCCAGAATGAGACCCAGCAAGGCGGCAAATACGAAGGCCACCGGCAAGGTGAGCAGGAAGGGCACCCCCCACTGCGTGGTGAACACCACGGTGAGGTAGCCGCCCGCCATGGCAAAGGCGCCGTGCGCCAGGTTGGCGAAGTTCATGAGGCCCATGGTGACTGCCAGGCCGCAAGCCATGACGAACAGCAACATGCCGTAGGCGACGCCGTCGAACAAGATGGTGATCATGGGGCGTTCGCCCTCCCTGCTGCCAGAATCACGAAGCCTTGGCTGCTTTCACCGGGTCTTTCACCGCTTCATAGGCGTCGAACTCCACGTTGTAGAGCTCACCATCGACCATTTCTACCTTGCGCACATAGACGTTCTGGATGACGTCGCGCGTTTCGGGATCGATGGTGATGGGGCCGCGGGGGCTTTCGAACGACAGGCCTTTCATGGCTTCCACCAGCGCCTTGCCGCCGCCTTCACCGCCGGTGGCTTCGAGCGCCTGATAGATGAGATGCATGCCATCGTAGCCGCCCACCCCATGGAAGTTGGGCCGCATGCCAGCCGACTCTTTGAAGGCCGCCACATACTCGCGGTTGAGCTCGGAATCGTGCGCCGCAGAATAATGGTGGGTGGTGACCACGCCCAGCGCGACCTCGCCCATGCCATTGAGAAGGTCGTCGTCGGTGACGTCGCCGGTGGCGATGAGCTGAATGCCCGCCTCGGACAACCCACGGCTTTCGAACTGTTTCATGAAGGCCGAACCAATGCCGGAAGGCACGAAAACAAACACGGCGTCGGGGGATTCATCGCGCACGCGCTGCAGGAAGGGGGCGAAATCGGGGTTGGCCATCGGCACGCGCAGCGAATCGATCACTTCTCCGCCCGCTTCGGTAAAGCGCTTTTTGAAGGCGGCTTCGGCGTCGAGGCCAGGACCGTAATCGGAGACCAGCGTGACCACCGTGTTGATGTCGTTTTCGGCGGCCCACTGCGCCATGGGTTCGGTGACCTGAGGCAGGGTGAAGCCGGAACGCACGATGAATGGCGAGGCCTCGGTGATGGTGGCCGTGGCCGCACCCATCACGATCGCCGGCGTTTGCGAACGCGTGGCCAGCGGCGCCACAGCCAGCGCGAGCGGGGTGAGGCCGAGCCCGGCAATGACGTCGACCTTCTCGTTAACGATGAGCTCTTGCGCCAGACGGCGGGTGGTGTCGGCCACTGCGCCGTCGTCTTGAACGATGAGCTCAATCTTGCGACCCGCCACGGTATCGCCATGCTGCGCCATATAAAGCTTGGCGTTGGATTCGATCTGTCGGCCGGTAGTGGCAAACGGCCCGGTCATGGGCACGATGAGACCGATTTTAAAGGGTTCCTGGGCCACCGTGAGGCCGGCCCAACCCAGCGTGGCGCACAGCAACAGGCTCTTGGCAAAAGTTCGCTTGTTCATGGTGTCTCCGATGGTTATGCAGACGAACAACTCAAGGTATACAGATGGTATACAGCTCGCCTGCGCGGTGCAATCGAAAAAACCCCGTAGAGCCAGTGCTGTGGAACCATCAGAACATATGCCGCAAGCCCACCGCATACTGGTGGCTATACCAGGATGAATCGAACCAGGCCTGGTCGGCATAGGAATAGTAAGCGTAAAGACCGGTGCGCGGCGACAGATCGTGGAGAGCTCCCACACTGTAGATGTACTGTTTGTGGGAACGGGTGCCGGCGAACATGTGCTTGGATGGATCACTCATTTGCCAACTGCCCACCACCGTGGTGGCAGGCGCCACATCCACCCACAGGCCTACCATCCAGGAATTGACGTGCGAGCCAGG
The DNA here is from genome assembly GCA_029265335.1 of Alcaligenaceae bacterium. GTDB lineage: Bacteria > Pseudomonadota > Gammaproteobacteria > Burkholderiales > Burkholderiaceae_B > Verticiella. The sequence goes on along the minus strand of JAJUJN010000143.1, from coordinate 1,561 downwards.
GAAGTCGCGCACGGTACCAAAAGTTGGCCCGCCGGGCAGGCCGAAGTCGTCGCCCATGTCGGGATTGGTATAGCCGTGCTTCATGTATGACCACGCCGCCGAGGCACGCACCGACCCGAAATCGTACAAGCCACCCAGCTGCACGTTGTAGGGATCGCGCAACTTGCCTTGCGGATCGAGCGCTCGCATGCGTTGACCCCAGGTGGTATCGCGACCCAGCCATGCCGCCTCGTAGGTGGCTCCGAGTTTGAACGGACTGCGATCATAGGTGAGTGCCAAACTCAACAGCCGGTCTGACAGATCGCTTCCTGCTGCGCCCCCATCGCGGTTGAACGAATAGCCCAGGACGCCTTGCAAACCCTGCCACTGCGGCGAAATGTAGCTGATCATATTGTTGGCACGATTGGTGGCCGAGGCGTTGAAGCTGGAGGCCAGCGCGGCCTGATTGAAGCCCCCCTCGAAAGGGTCGATAAAGGCGAAATAATCGGCTGCCGGCGCGTTTTGCCGCCCGGCACGAAACTCACCAAAATCACCTGAGATTCCTACCCAGGCGGCTCGACCGAACAAACGCCCACCCTGCAATTTGTCGCCAGTGGCTACGCTGAAACCGCTCTCGAGCCGAAAGTTCAGAGCGATCCCATTACCGAGATCTTCATGACCCCGCAGGCCCCAGCGTGATCCGTAATGCGTACCGCTCACCATGCCAAGCGACGAATGGCGACCCGCCATTTTGCCGCCACCGACGCCGACGTCGATCACGCCATACAAGGTGACGCTATCTTGCGCTGCAACATTGATCGCTGAGGTGGCCAGAAAGGCTGCCACAAGCCATTGGGTGATGGGACGCATGTCGCGTTGACTCCTTCAAAAGACCTGCCCGTACCGACTTTGTCGATCCAGCGGTGAAGTTCCCGCTCCGGGCTAACGAGACGACGGGCCGAGCTACCGCCCTGGTCGCCGAGAACGTTGCCAATTGAAACATATTCAAGCTGCGCGGCTGAAACATGAATGAAACTTTCTGCAAAGCAGCAATCATCTGAGATCTGCCGCACAACTTTTACGTTGCAACGCCACAACAATTACAATCGATCCATGGCCCTTGCCCGCGGCGCACGGCACGAGCAAGGGTTCGAACGGCGCCGCTCAAGGCTTCAACCCACTATCCAGCTCAGGAGACCAGGCATGGTTGCTCCCACCACCTCCAATCTCCGTCGCCAACATTGGCTCGATCCCCTGCTCACCGAAGCCAATCGCGCGCTGCAGGTACTGGCTGGCGCCGCCCACGCCTCACGGCCCAACCCGGCCGATACAGTGCCAGCGCTTGCACTACCCGATGCGTCGGCCGAAGGCGACCAAACTGCATTGGCCCCAGGCGAGCTCTCGCTTGCCGAGCAACGCGAGGCAGGCCGGCTGATGCGCGTGAATCATGTGGGTGAAGTGTGCGCGCAAGCACTCTATCGCGGCCAGGCGCTCCTGGAACGCGACGAAAGCACGCGCCAGCTGTTGCACGACGCCGCACAAGAAGAAGTCGATCATCTGGCCTGGCTCGAAGCGCGCATGG
>JAJUJN010000510.1 GCA_029265335.1 Alcaligenaceae bacterium | reverse complement strand
GCTCTCGGCCACTTCGCCCCCGGTACCTACCGCGAGTATGGCGAGCTGACGTCCATCGAGGAGCCGAAGGATGTGCCAGACGCGATGTCCATGGTCAGCATGCTCGTGAAGGGTAACGAGGCAGTGGCCAAGACGGCCCGCTCGGCTTTCGAGGCCGCGGAAGAGGCGAATGATCAGCCGACCGCATACCTCCCCACCCCTCGTCTGGATGTGCATGAGAAGGCCGCGTGGATGCTGCGCAGCATGCTTCAGTAGAGTTTCGGCCGGAGTGACGGCCGAAACTCACGGGGGGATGCTGGCTGCATGTCGTATGCGAGTGGGCATTTCCCGCCGACTTCTTGGGTATGCCCGTCGGGTAAGCCGGATGCAGGGCCCGTGGGGCCTCGTCCCGGCTTGAACGAGGGGGCGACGGGGTGGCGACACACCCACGCATCGTCGCCCCGGTTTCGCCTCATCCAACTCCTTCACGGGCAATCTCCCTCATCTCTACGGCATCACCTACGGGCGACTCTCTCGCCTTCCCTTCGAGTCGACATGTCTTTTGTGATCGAGCGGTTCCCGCTTTACTTCAGGCTGGTTCGCCTGGACCAGCCAATCGGGATTCTGCTGCTGCTTTGGCCAACCCTGACGGCACTTTGGTTGGCGGCTGACGGATGGCCTGGAACGCACCTGGCGGCGATCTTTGTAATCGGCACCGTGCTGATGCGGTCGGCCGGATGTGCCATCAATGACTATTTCGATCGCGACTTCGACCTGCATGTCGAACGCACACGTGATCGTGTACTGACGACGGGTCGGATATCGCGTGTGGAGGCGCTGGCGGTGGCCGGGGAGCTGGCCGGGCTTTCCTTTCTTCTGGTGCTTCCCCTCAACCGGCTGGCGTGGGTGCTCGCCGGCGTGGCGTTGGTGATCGCGATCACGTATCCGCTGCTGAAGCGGGGGTTCTCCATGCCGCAGGCGTACCTTGGCGTCGCCTTTGGATTCGGCATTCCCATGGCATTTGCTGCGGTTCAGAATGCACTGCCGCCCGTGGCCTGGGTGCTGCTGGCGGGGAACATTGCCTGGGCTCTTGCCTACGACACCGAGTATGCGATGGTCGACCGCCCGGACGATCTCAAGATCGGCATCAAGACCTCGGCGATCACCTTCGGCCGTTTCGATGTCGCCGCGGTGATGCTGTGCTATGCGATCGCCTTCTCGCTCTTCGCCGCGGTTGGTCTCGCGGCAGGGCGGGGCGCGTTTTATTTCGCCGGCGTGCTGTGCGCCTGCGGCATCGCCGGCTACCACTACACGCTGATCCGCGGGCGCGAGCGCGCGCCCTGCTTCAAGGCCTTCCTGCACAACAACTGGTTCGGTGCGGCCGTGTTTGCCGGCATCGTTGCCGACTACTGGATCAGGCGATGAACGCGGCCCGGGACCTGCGCGAATTCATCGCCCGTCTCGAGGCACGCGGCGAGCTCAAGCGTATCGGCGTGCCGGTCGACCCGAGGCTCGAGATGACCGAGATCGCCG
>JAJUJN010000327.1 GCA_029265335.1 Alcaligenaceae bacterium | reverse complement strand
CCAAGGGCACCAGCTTGGCGATGGTGCCTACCGTGTTGACAAAGCCAGCGACACGGGTGCCCGAAAGCACCAGGTAGTTGTAGCCCCAGATCAGGATGGAACCACAGATGATGGAGTTGAGGTTGTTGCCGTTGGTGAAGACGCCAGGAAAGATCTGATCGAAGGCGTCCATCAGAATGACCGCAAAGGCTACGTTGCCAAAGCAGGTCATCAGCCAATAGCCCCAGGCCACATTGAAGCCGATGAAAGAGCCAAAGCCCTCTTGGGCGTACATATAAACACCGGCTTGCAAGTCGGGTCGCATATCGGACAGCATGCGAAACACAGTGGCGATGAAATACACGCCTACGCCGGCGATGATCCACGCAATCAGCACGGGCCCAACCGCAGAACTGGCTGCTGTGTTCTGCGGCAGGCTGTAGACTCCACCGCCCAGCATGGAGCCCACCACGATGGCAATCAGGGCAACCAAGCCCAGCTTGGCACCTGCCGAAGCGCCCGCAGCTGCGTCGCCACCACCATTTGGAACTTGAGTTTTATCAGTCATGTTGTGCCTCTTTACTCGGAGGGTGTCGTGCGGCGACCTGCGCCGCCGCCCAAAGCCTTACTGGCGCCCTTTCTTGCTGGTGGAAGGTTTGTGACTGCGGAAGCGAACATGACTCGGCGTGGGGATGGGCTTGCGGTCTTCCTCCACGATCGCGCGCACCCAGTAGTCGCCGTTCTGATCGATGTTCACGCCCTGAATCTCATGCTCAAACCCGGGGAAGCGCTTGTCGAACTCCTGCAGGGCTTGCAAGTAGCCGGTAATACCGGTGTCGCCTGCGGGCAAGCGCTCACCCGGCATGAGCACTGGAATTCCGGGTGGGTAAGGCACCAACATGCTCGCGGCAATGCGGTTCGCAAAGTCGCTGACCTTCACTCGCTCGGTTTGATAGCGCACCACTTTTTGGTAGGCCTCGGCGGGAGTGAGCACCGGCTCGGGGGCCGAAGCCACGGCGTCGCTGCTGTGCTTCATGAGGTGCAGCTCCTGCATGGCGTCGTGCATCTGCTGACAGAGTTGCTTGAGCGTGAGCGAGGCATAGGCCGGCACCTTCTTGAGTGAAGGGATGGCATCCACGGCCATCACATCGTTGTCGTACAGCTTCTTGAATTCGAGAAGGCTTTCGATCAAGGTGCCCCACTTACCTTTGGTGGTGCCCACCGAGAACAGGATCAGCAGCGTGTAGTCGCCAGTACGGGCAACTTCGATGCGCCGATCATCGAGAAACTTCGACACGATATTGCCGGGAATGCCATGTGCCTGGTGCTCGCCCTGGGGCGTGATGCCCGGGGCGGTAATGGTTACCTTCACCGGATCCAACATGCAATCGGCGCCGTCGATGTCTTCTTTGGCAAAGCCATGCCAGCTGTCTTCGGACCGAAGGATCCAGGCCGACGGATCCTGACTGAGCAGCTCGGCGGGCGCCTGATGAAAAGCGTGCACCTTGCCGCTTACAGGGTCTTTCACTTCAGTGGGCTGCAGCACGTCAAAGAACCAGGAGCTCTCGCCGTCGAGCTCGGCCAGCTCGTGCTTCACTTTCACCACTGCCTGCCGGAAGGCCACCGCCTCGTCGATCGACTCCTGCACCAATGAAAGGCCTGCACGCCCTTCCATCATGGCCACCGACACATCGATAGACGCGATGATGGGATAAAACGGCGACGTGGTGCCATGCATCATGAAGGCGTCATTGAAGTCGTCGTAGCTGAGCGGCGCACGCTCACTGGTTTTGACGTGAATCATCGACGCCATCGACATGGCGGGCAGCATCTTGTGCGTGGAGTGCACCGCGAACAAGGTAGGCCGATTGGGCATATCGTCGGCCACATCCATGGCGAAGCGGCCGCGGTAGATCGGATGGAACTTGGCGTAGGCATACCAGGCTTCGTCGAAATGCACGCGCGGCACACTCGCGCTGAGCTGCTCCACCACCTGATTCACGTTGTAGATGAAGCCGTCGTAAGTGCAGTTGGTAATGACGGCGTAGGTGGGATCGGGGCTAACGGCATCGGCCGTGAGCTTGCTGCTCTTGATAAGTTGCGCAATGCTCTCGGGGCGTAAGCGCTGGGCCGGAATAGGGCCAATCAAGCCATAACCGTTGCGGCTGGGCGTGAGATACACCGGCCTTGCCTGCGAAAGTGTGAGGCCATGATTCAACGACTTGTGGCAATTGCGATCCACGACCGCAATCTCGTTGGCGCCAATGGCGCCCTGGGCAACTACGCGGTTGGAGCCTGAAGAGCCAGCCACACCGTAGAAGGTCCACTCTGCACCAAACAGGCGGGCGGCGATGTCTTCCGACTGTTTGGGCGGGCCCGAATGCACGAGATAATCGCCCATCTCGGCGGTGGCTACCCCGATGTCGGCCCGCATGATGTTCTCGCCGAAAAAGTTGATGAACTCGACGCCAACCGGATGCTTGAGATAGGCCATACCGCCCATGTGACCGGGGCAATCCCAATAATAATCGCCATCTTCGGTGAAATTCTTCAGCGTATTGAAGTAGGGCGGCAGCAGCTTTTCGGCATATCGATGGGCGGCTGTGTAGATACGATTAGCGGTAAAGGCGGCGGTTTCAGAATACAGATAGATGTATTCGTTGACTTCTTTGAGAATCGAAACTGGAATACCTTCGACGGTGTCGTGTTCGGACATCAAGAATATCGGAACCGTGTTATTGCGCTCGCGAATTTTTTGAATGAGCGATTCGCACCCGGCGACTGATTCGGGAGTGCGCTCCCACAAAATGGCAATGAAACTGTAGCGGGGGCTTTGCTGCACATAGGCCAGCCCAGCCTCCGCATTGGCAGCTCGCTGCACCTCGAAACCACGCTCTGCGATGGCTGCTTCGAGCGCTCGAACAGACTGAGCCGCTGGCAGTTCTTCTTTCAACCCGTCCGTCAGTACGAAAAGCGCATGGTGATTGAATTTCATGGTCACTCCTTTGTCATCGGATTACTTCACCGCGAGTCCAGTAACTACAACCTTCGATATGATTTTTTATAGCTTGATATGGCCGGAGAAATACAACGCCAAAACGGCGACGTCTATCAACAACAGCAATGCGAGGCCCATCCGCTCACCCT
>JAJUJN010000320.1 GCA_029265335.1 Alcaligenaceae bacterium | reverse complement strand
CGGTATTGTTCGTGGGCGTGAGCCACGATCTCGGGGCTGGGCATGCGTATGGGCGTATTGCAGGCTTGGGCGGTGACCTGAATCTGGCAGGCGCGCTCCAGGCGATAGATGGCATTGAAGGCCTGAGGGATGTCGGCACATGCCACCAGCAAGCCGTGATTGCGCAAAATGAGTGAGTCGCCGTCACCCAAATCGGCTACCAGGCGCTCTTTTTCGCTCTCATCAAACACCACGCCCTCGAAATCGTGGTAGCGCACGTCGGCAAAACGCATGTTCGACTGTGCAATGGGCAGCAAGCCGCACTCCAACGTAGACACCGCCACGCCCGCCACAGTATGGGTGTGGATCACACAACCGACATCGGGGCGCGCTTCGTGGATGGCCGAATGGATCACATAGCCAGCCTGGTTGATGGTGTAGTCGCGATTTGGGTTATGTAGCACGTTGCCTTCGAGATCCACCCGTATCAGGCAGGAAGCGGTGATTTCTTCGTACATCATGCCGAAAGGGTTGATCAGGAAATCTTCCGTGCCGGGAATGCGCGCTGAAATGTGATTGGATATCAGATCGCACATATCGAAATGGTCAACGAGGCGGTAGCAGGCTGCCAAGTCGATGCGGGTTTGCCATTCTACTTCGCCGTATTCGGCAACTCGGGCTGCAGTATGTTCGGGTGAAACAGGCACTGTATGGGTTTCCAAAAAAGTGTTCGCGAGAATAGAGGTCGCGAGGAGATTATCATGCTGGGTTTGCCCATGGCGCGACTCACGTCGGGTCACGCCCGACTCGGAGCTGTCAGTGACCCTCGACCAGATACTGATTATTGCCATTTTGCTTGTCACCATCGGTCTTTTTTTCTGGGGCAAGTGGCGCCACGACATTGTGGCCATGGCCGCTCTTCTGGCCTGCGTGGTGGCGGGTCTTACCCCCGCAGAAGACGCCTTCGCGGGATTCGGCCATCCGGCGGTGATCACTGTGGCCTGCGTGCTCATCCTGAGCGCCGGCTTGCAGCGCTCGGGCGCGGTCAATGTGCTTACGCGCTATGTAGTCCACGACAAGGCAGGCCCTCTGCGCAGCATGGCCTCGCTGGTGGGGCTCGGCGCCCTGCTGTCGAGCTTCATGAACAACGTCGGGGCCCTGGCCTTGCTCATGCCACTTGCCCTGCAGCTGGCCAATCGCTTCGATATGCCGCCCGGCCGCCTACTGATGCCGCTGGCCTTCGGCACACTCCTCGGGGGCATGACCACCCTGATCGGTACGCCGCCCAACATCATCGTGGCGGGCTTTCGGGCGCGCACTGGCGAGCCGCCCTTCGGCATGTTCGATTTCACTCCGGTGGGGCTCGCGGTGGCGCTGACCGGCGTGGTCTTCATCGTTCTCGTGGGCTGGCGGCTGGTGCCCAAGCGCTCGCAGACCAGCGCCGGGAGTTTCGACAGCAGCGCCTACATCACGGAAGTACGGGTGCCGGCCGATGCCAAGGTCGTGGGCCGCCAGTTGGGCGAAGTCGAGGCTGAGGTCGACGATATGCAGATTCTCGGCTTGGTTCGAAACGAGTTGCGGCAGATGGCTCCCCAACCGGGACTGGTGGTGCGCGCCGACGACATTCTGATGATCGAGGTAGAGGCCGAGGCATTGTCCGACACGCTGTCGCGTCTGGGCTTGCCGCTCGAGGAGTCATCGCGTGACGAAGACAAAACAAGCAACGACCCTGCCCCGCCCCACGATGAAGAGCGCGGGCAGGGTAACCACAACGATAACGGCGACGACAAACGGGCGACCGATGACGAAGTGGGCCTGGTCGAACTCGCCGTGATGCCGCGTTCGACGCTGGTGGGCCGTTCCGCCACCGATATTCAAATGCGAACCCGTTATGGCATCAATATGTTGGCGGTATCTCGGGAAGGCGGCCGGGCCGTTCGCCGACTGCGCACCCTGCGTCTGCAAGCCGGTGACCTCCTGTTGATGCAGGGGCCGCCCGACGCGGTCAACGATTTCGCCAGCGATTTCGGTTGCCTGCCTCTGGCCGAGCGCAGCTTGAACATTCCCGACCGTGCGTTGGCCATCAAGGCCAGCCTCATCATGCTGGCCACCATCGTGACCGTAGCGGCGGGATGGTTGCCCGCCGCCGTAGCCTTCGCGCTGGGCGCCTTGGCCTCGATGGTGTTGCACACCGTACCCTTGCGGTCGATGTACGATGCCGTGGATTGGCCGGTGATCGTGCTGCTGGCGGCGCTGATTCCTGTCGCGGGCGCGATGGAGTCCACGGGGTCTGCCGACTGGCTGGCCCGCAGCCTCATGGAGAACCTCGTACACGGCAACGCCATCCTGGCGCTGGTCGTGGTGCTGGTGGTGACCATGGCTCTGTCTGATGTCATGAACAACGCAGCCACGGCGGCTGTGATGTCTCCCATCGCCATCAGTGTGGCTGCACAGGTCAATGCCAGCGCCGATCCTTTTTTGATGGCGGTGGCCATTGGGGCTTCTTGCGCCTTTCTTACACCGATCGGCCACCAGAACAATACGCTGATCCTGGGCCCGGGCGGATTCCGCTTCGGCGACTACTGGCCTCTGGGGCTCCCGCTCGAAATTCTGGTGGCGGCAGTGAGCATTCCGATGCTGCTGTGGGTATGGCCCCTGTGACCCTTTCTACCCCGGTAGGTGATTACTGCTTGCGTCGCAACCAGGCCTTGAGCTGGCCTGGCTGCAGACCGTCGTACACCTCGAAGGGTTGGTGAATCCAAGGATTATGGGGTAGATATTCAAGGTAATAATCGGGCTCCACCACCGCGTGACCCTTCCACCAGAGCACGGCTGACCGCAGCTCCTCCACCTCGGGGAAGTTATTCTGCAGATGCTCGAGCACACCTTTGAAGGTGTTGCCGGTGTCGATCATGTCGTCGACCAACAGCACCCGACCCGACAGGCTGCCCTGGGTAATGGTGATGAACTGAGCGATGTCGAGCTCGCCCTGGCGAGTGCCTGCGGCTTCGCGATAGCTGCTGGTGGCTAGGATGCCCAGCGGCGCTTCGAAGATGCGCGAGAGCACGTCGCCGATGCGCATGCCGCCGCGCGCCAGACAGAGGATTTGGTCGAAACGCCAACCGGACTCGTGCACCTTGAGTGCCAGTGTTTCTACCATCCGGTGGTAGTCGTCCCAGGAGACGTGAATATCGCGGGGGGCTGGGCTGGCTTCATCCATGACAGGTCGTGGTCAGGCTTTGAAAGGG
>JAJUJN010000517.1 GCA_029265335.1 Alcaligenaceae bacterium | reverse complement strand
GCAAGCCGCCCAGGCCCAGCTGAGGATTGCCGACATTCTCGAACGCCATGTCGGCACTCGTGGCGTCGTCTGCGTGGTTGACCACGCTTATAAGCAACGGGATATCGAACTCTAGGATGGGGCTGCTGCTGATATCGCGATAGCCAATTAAGACATCTTCACCCACATTATCGATGAGTGGGTTGGCCGAATTGATTTGCCAGAGCTCTTGCACCCCTTCGTAGCGCGCTGCGTTTAACCCGTAAATGCCTATATCCCGAAAGTCGACGTCAGGCGGCAAGACGCTGTCCATGAAACGATGGTTGGGGTCGAAAGCGACCGCGGCACCGTCGGAATAGAGGTTCACAACTTCGATGTTCCGCACCGTGCCCAGCTGCGCGGCGTTATACCAGTAAGTGCCCGCGTTGTTCTCAGCCATGAACACATTCAACGTATCCCACCCGCCATCGCCATTGAGCGTGTCGAACTGGTTGAGCGTGTCTTGCTCAACGCCCGTAACGGGATTCACCGGGTAGGCGTTGAAAACGTCGTTGTAAGGTGTGCCCTCGAAGTTATCGATCCCGGGGGTGAGGGTGTAAGTGAGCCCATCCTGACCCGTGGAGGTGTAGAGCTTGGCTTGCGCCGCTTCCACCGTGGCCGGGTCTTCATTCACGCCCAGAAGAACTTCGGCGGCGTTGTACTTGAGGTTGGGCAGGATCTGCGGGTTGGAGTTTTCCCACAGGGCAAACTCCATGGCCACTTCCACGCGATTGGCGAGGTATTCGGCGTCGCGCCCTTCGCTGTTCATGGCGGCGGCAATGAGGATGCCTACGAGCTCAGGACGTTCAATGCTGCCATCGTCGAGCTGGGCTACCCAGTATTCAAAGCCTTCGGGATCAGGCTCACGCCCCAGAACGTTTTGGTAGAGGTAATTCACATACCACTCGTTGCTCACCGTGGGGCCGGCGGGTACTTCGTTATTCGCGACTCCGTCGCTATATATCTGCGCAGCCAGCTCCTTGAAAGCATTTTCTACGGCTGCTGGGTTGTCTCCTTGTGCGGCAAGCAGATTCTCATATACCTGTGCATACCACTGCATGGCCTCAAATTCCGGGGCCCGCTCGAAGTAAGACAGGAATACGGCCGCAACGTCGGCCTGGATTTCTTCTATTGGCAGCATTGCCATGGCGAATATTATGAAACTGTCGCCTTTTCACCGCATTTGCGATGGCAGCCAAGTGGCAATGCTTGGGAAAGCGAGTATCAAGGCGAGGCATAGCAAGCCTGCCAAAACGTAAAGCGTGATGTTGGCAAAGATCTGCCACGAGCTCACATCGTGTATCAAACCTTTCACCACGAACACGTTCATTCCCACCGGCGGGGTGATCAAGCCCAGCTCGACCACGATCATCACCACGAT
>JAJUJN010000238.1 GCA_029265335.1 Alcaligenaceae bacterium | reverse complement strand
AGTCACCATTCCCTACCAGCGCTATTCCACACGGTCCGCGCATTGGTGGCTGGGGCGCGCCCTGGCGGCCCTGATACAGCAATCGGGTGTGGCCAAGCACGATATCGACGGCATGTGTGTATCAAGTTTTACGCTGGCGCCGGATACCGCGGTAGGGCTCACGCAGCACCTGGGCATGTCGCCACGCTGGCTCGATCACATTCCCATGGGCGGCGCCAGCGGTGTAGTGGCGCTGCGCCGAGCCGCGCGCGCCGTGCAGGCGGGTGATGCCGAGGTGGTGGCCTGCCTCGCGGGCGACACTAACCACGTGGATTCCTTCCGCCATACGCTCAGCCAGTTCTCGCGCTTCGCCCAGGATGCTGTCTATCCCTATGGCGCGGGTGGTCCCAACGCCAGCTTTGCGCTGCTCACCAAGCAATATATGGCCAGCACCGGCGCCACCCGCGAAGATTTCGGCAAGATGTGCGTGGCCCAGCGCGACAATGCCTTGCGCTTTGCGCCGGCGCTCATGAAGAAGCCGCTCACCCTGCAGCAGTATCTCGACGCCCGTCTCATCACCGACCCCATTCACTTATTCGATTGCGTCATGCCGTGCGCCGGCGCTGATGCCTTCCTGGTGATGAGTGTCGAGCGCGCGCAGAAGCTGGGCCTGCCCTGGGTGAAGGTGCTCGGCACCATCGAGCGCCACAACGGCTTTCCCGACGACCCCATTCAATATCGAGGCGGGTGGGCGCTGGATATCGACGATCTCTACCAGCAAGCCGGGGTGGGTCCGGGCGATATGGATTTCCTGCAGGCCTACGACGACTATCCCGTGATCAATTTCATGCAACTTGAAGACCTCGGCTTCTGCGCCAAAGGCGAAGCCCCCGAGTTCGTACGCCGCAACGATCTCACTGTGAACGGCAGCTTCCCCTTCAATACCAACGGTGGTCAGCTGTCGGTGGGTCAGGCCGGCGCCGCGGGCGGCTACCTGGGTTTGGTCGAGGCCTTGCGCCAACTCACCGATACCGCTGGCGATACCCAGGTGGCCAATGCTCGCCTGGGGCTGGTGAGCGGCTTTGGCATGATCAACTACGATCGCGGCCTGTGCACGGGCGCAGCGGTGCTGGCAAGGAGCGAGGCATGACGGAACCCTTGAAAACGCCGCCACGCAAAGATCCAATGGCGCGTACGCGCCAGCCCACACAGCCGCCTGGTCTGCGCAGTCGCACCGCACTGGGGCTGGCCGCGGCGGCGGCCGAAGGCGAGTTTCGCCTGCAGGTCTGTGCCCGCTGCGACACGGTGCAGTACCCGCCGCGTGAAGTCTGCGTGTCGTGCCTGTCGGAACAATTGCGCTGGCAGCCGGTATCTCCGCGCGGCCGGCTGCTGGTCAGTACCACCTTGCACCACAGCAACGACCTGTACTTTAGAGAGCGCCTGCCCTGGCGGGTGGGTACGGTACAGCTCGATGTCGGCCCCATGGTGGTAGCGCATGTGCACGGCGATGTGGCCGACGGCAGCGAAACGCGCCTGGCGCTCAAGATCGACCGTGCCGGCCAGGCTGTGATGGTGGCGCTGCCGATCAAACCCACGCCCCATATGGAAGACGACAAAATACTGCGCGAAATGACCAGCGACCCCCGATTCCGTCGTGTGCTCATCACCGATGGCAAACATCCCGTGGGCAAGGCACTGGTGCCGGCCTTGCTGCAGGCTGGCGCCGCCGAGGTCTTCCTGGGCGATCCTCAGCCCTGGCGTCGCGACGCCGCCTTCGATGCCCTGCTCGAAGACGAACGCGTGCAGGCTTTCGACCTCGACGTCACCAACACCGACTCCATCCTGCGCACGGCCGGCGCCATCGGTGGCAAGGTCGAAATTCTCATTCACACGTCCGACAAAGAACGCGACGGTGGTCTGCTCGACTATCGCGACGTGAACGTGGCGCGCGATATGTTCGACATCAAATGTCTGGGCATGATGCGCCTCGCGCAGGTGTTCGGCCACGCCATGTGTGGGCGCGGCGCCGATGGCGTGCGCAACGCCGTGGCCTGGGTGAACGTGCTGTCCATCCATGCGCAGGCCAGCTTGCCCACACGGGGTGTGTGGTCGGCGGCGCATGCGGGAGCACTTGCCATGAGCCAGAGCCTGCGTGCCGAATTCCGCCCCGCCGGCCTGCGGGTATTGAATGTGTTTCATGGCCCGCTCGACCACGAATGGGAGCAACGCACGCATCCGCCACGCGTGGCGCCGCCCGCGCTGGCGCGTGCGATCGTGACCGGCCTGCGCGATGGCGTCGAAGACGTCTATGTGGGCGACGTGGCCAAAGAAATCCGCGAACGGCTGGCCGACAACCCCAAGGCCGTCGAACGCGAACTGGGAGTATGACGATGACCACTGCAACGATGGCCGATACGCCGGCCGCCGATACCACCCATCAACCGGGCCAAAGTCAGCAGGTGCTGGCACGTTTCATGGCGGAGCTGATGGCCGGCCGGATTCAGATCGTAGATCTCACCGAAACCCTTACCCCCGAGTTTCCCACCATTGTGCTGCCCCCCGAGTTTGGCCAGGCCTGGCCGTTCCGGCTCGAGGAAATCTCGCAATACGATGAGCGCGGCCCGGCGTGGTACTGGAACAATTTTTCGTGCTCGGAGCATACAGGCACCCATTTCGACGCCCCCGTGCATTGGGTGAGCGGCAAAGATCAACCGAACAACACGGTAGACACCATTCCCATCGAAGCCTTTATTGCAGGGGCGTGCGTGATCGATTGTTCGGCCGAGTCGCGCGATAATCCCGACTTCCTGCTCACCATCGACTTCGTCAAGCGCTGGGAAGAAAAGCACGGCCGCATTCCGCCGCGCTCGTGGGTGCTGATGCGCACGGATTGGTCGAAACGCGAGAAGCCGGGCGAGTACCTGAACATGGCCGAAGACGGCGCACACTCGCCTGGGCCCGATGGTGAGGTGGTGCCCTGGCTGATCCAGGAGCGCAACGTGCACGGCTTTGGCACCGAGTCGGTGGGCACCGATGCCGGCCAGGCACAGCATCTCGACCCCCCGTACCCCTGCCACTATTTCATGCACGGCAACAATCGTTACGGCCTGCAGTGCCTCACCAACCTGGATCTTCTGCCACCCACGGGGGCGGTGGTGTTCTCGGCACCGCTCAAGATCCGGCGGGGTTCGGGCAGCCCGCTCCGGGTGCTGGCAATGGTGCCCCGCGGCTGAGTCCCAAACCCATTTCAGGAGATAGTTCATGGAGCAACGCAAAACCGCCGTGGTCACTGGCGGCAGCACGGGCATTGGTGCGGAAATCTGTCGCACCATGCTCGATGCCGGCTACGAGGTGGTGTCGATGGCGCGACGCGACCCCGATTGGCAGCATCCGCGGCTGCATTCCATTCGCGCCGACCTGCTCGACGCCGAAGCCACGGCCGCTGCAGCCGAGGAGTTGGTGCAGCGATTCGAAGTGAGTCATCTGATCCACAACGCGGGCGTGATCTGGCCGAATCTGTTGCCCGACGTCAAGCTCGAAGAGCTCCACGGCCTCACCCAGTTGCACCTGGGCGCGTGCATCACGCTCACCCAGGCAGTGCTTCCGCAAATGCGTCAGGCGGGCTTTGGTCGAATCGTGCTGCTCTCATCGCGGGGTGCGCTCGGCCTGCAAACTCGCACCGCCTATTCGGCCACCAAGGCAGGCATGATCGGCATGGCCCGCACCTGGGCGCTTGAGCTGGCGCCAGAAGGCATCACGGTGAACGTGGTTGCGCCAGGGCCGATCAAAACCGACATGTTCCACGAGGTCGTGCCCGATGGCAGCGAGCGCGAGAAAAAGGTGGCGGCGGGTATCCCTGTGGGCCGAGTGGGGCGTGCCGACGACGTGGCCCGGGCGGTGATGTTCTTTGGCGATCCTGCCAATACTTTTGTTACCGGTCAGGTGCTGTACGTATGCGGTGGCGCCAGTGTGGGCACGCTGGTGATCTGATCCAAAATTGGTGTCATGATGTGGGCTCTGCCCACTCATGACCCCTTGCGCCCAGAATCGGGTCAGGGCATGGGGCGGGCAGTTTCAAGCTTTCGGAGATTCCCGCTATGCCCTTGATTCGTCATGCTCTCCAGTCTGCCGTTCTTGCCCTGCCGCTGTGT
>JAJUJN010000243.1 GCA_029265335.1 Alcaligenaceae bacterium | reverse complement strand
TTCGATGATATTCCTGCTCGACGCAAATTCCTCAAAACAGAAAACACCGAATACGGCCATTGTCTGGCGGCCTTTGAACGCATAGGCCTGGCCCATCCCCATCTGGCCTTTCGCCTCTACCATCAGAATCGTCTGCAACGGCAATGGTTGCCGGGTTCCATGGCCGAGCGCATCGCCGCGGTTCTGGGCGAGGGGTTCCTGGCCGAATGCCTGCCGCTGGAGAGCGACAACGGGGTCATCGCCCTGCGCGGCGTGATCAGCCGACCCACCGCCAGCCGTGCCCGAGCCGACCGTCAATTCCTGTATGTGAACGGACGCTATGTGCGTGACCGAACCGTCAGTCATGCTTTGCGCAGCGCCTACGCCGATGTGCTCCACGGCGATCGTCAGCCAGCCTACGTGTTGTTTTTGGAGCTGCCCGCCACCGCGGTCGATGTGAACGTGCACCCCGCCAAACACGAAGTCCGGTTTCGCGATGGTGGCGCCGTGCATCGCTTTGTGGCTCAAGCTGCGCGCGATACTCTAGCTCACACCGCCACCGCCGCCGCAAGCGCCAACCCGCAAATGCCGGTGACCGCGCCGGAGGCTGGCGCCCAGCTGCACCAGGGCGCTCAGGCCTCGGCAGCTGATGGTCGGCTGGCGCCACCGCGGGAAGGCGCCTCCCACCCGTCGCCCCATCAAGTGGCGCGGCAGCTGAATTTCTACGCTCCCCTTCCCGAAACCGCCGAGTCCAACCTGCCTTGGGAAGTGAATCCTGCGTTGCACGAAACTTCAGCGTTTTCCCAAGTATCAACCCAGGCTGGTGAACCCGACCTCAAAGGCCGGGAGGCTTTGGATTCACCTCCCGACTCCAGCGAGCTCTATGGTCTGGGTATGGCCATCGGCCAGATCCACGGCATTTATATCGTGGCGCAGAACGCCTACGGCCTGGTGTTGGTGGATATGCACGCCGCGCATGAACGCATCGTGTATGAACAGCTCAAAGCGCGTTGGGACGCCCGTGACATTCCTCGGCAACCGCTGTTGGTGCCGATCACTCTGGGCGTGCATGAACGCGAAGTGGCGCTGGTGGAGAACCACCGCGACGCACTGAACACCCTGGGTTTTGACATTGGCATTTTAGGCCCCACTCAATTGGCGGTACGAGGTGTGCCTGCACTGCTGGCCCGAGCGGATATCGCCACTCTCACCCGTGAACTCTTGCGCGACCTCGAAGCCGTTGGGAGCAGTCGCTTGATCGAAGAGGGGCGCAATGAGCTGCTTTCCACCCTGGCCTGTCATGGCGCAGTACGTGCCAACCGGCAACTCACGATCGCCGAGATGAACGCCTTGCTGCGGCAGATGGAAGCGACCGAAAGGGCCGACCAGTGCAATCATGGTCGACCCACTTGGGTGCAGTTGCCGCTCAAGGAGCTCGATCGATTCTTTTTACGAGGTCGATGATGGGCACCCGCAGTTTGGATCCCACCGCGTCGCCAACGCGCGTGCCGGTGATCCTGCTGATGGGGCCAACCGCGGCAGGCAAAAGCGCCGCGGCGCGTGCTCTGGCCCAACGCTGGCCAGTGGAAATCATCAATGTCGATTCGGCCACCATCTATCGTCAAATGGATATCGGCACCGCCAAGCCGGATGCCGACGAACGGCGCGCAGTGCGCCATCATTTGCTCGATATCCGCGATCCAGCGCAAAGCTATTCGGTCGCCGAGTTCCGCCAGGACGCGCTCGAGCTGATCACGGCGATACGCCAACGTGGTCATCTGCCCGTACTGGCGGGTGGCACCATGATGTATTTTCATGTGCTGCAACATGGCTTGGCAGATCTCCCTCCTGCCGATGCCCGCCTGCGCACCGAGTTGGCCGAACGTGCAGAACGTGAGGGTTGGCCGGCGCTGCACGCCTGGCTGGAACAATTGGATCCAGCCACGGCGGCCCGACTCGCGCCCAACGACAGCCAGCGCATTCAGCGCGCACTCGAGGTGTGCCTGATCACTGGCAGGCCCATGAGCGCCGCGCTGGCACAAACACCGCGTGCGCACAACAACAATGAATTGTCGCGCGACAATACCATTACCCTGAGCCTGGAGCCCTCGGATCGGTCCGCTTTGCATCAGCGTATCGCGCAACGCTTCGACGCGATGCTCGCGGCCGGCCTGGTGACCGAGGTGCGCGCCTTGTACGAGCGTGGCGATCTGCATCCTGGCTTGCCCTCGATCCGCTGTGTGGGCTACCGCCAGCTATGGCCTTTGGTGGCTGGCGAAAGCAGCCTGCCTGAAGCACGCGAACGCGCGATTGCAGCCACGCGCCAACTGGCCAAACGACAAATCACCTGGCTGCGGGGACGCCGCGAACGCCAGGTGATCGATTGCCTGCGGCCTGATGCCGCCGAACTCGTGGTAGACGCCTGCTACACCGCGCTAGCTGCTCGCGCTGACTGGGCTTCGAGCTGGGCCTGAGCATCACGCAATGCGGTACGCAAGCCTTCTTCGACCACCGGGTGATAGAACGGCATCTGCAGCATTTCGGCCACGGTAAGGCGTTGTTGCACGGCCCATGACAGCAAGTGAGCCATATGCTCGACTGCCGGACCCGCCATTTCTGCACCCAGGAAGCGTCCGGTGCTGCGGTCGGCATACACATGCATCCGCCCACGATTCTTGCGCATGATGCGGCTGCGCCCTTGGTTGCTGAAGCTCACAGCACCGGTGACGTACTCGCCTTCAGGGAGCGAACCGTAACCCTGACCCACCACGGCGATCTGCGGGTCGGAGAATATGATCGCGATGGGCGCGCGCCGGAACCCGGGCGACACATCGGGCCATTTAGCCGCATTGCGGCCGGCGATCTGACCTTCGTCGGCTGCCTCATGCAAAAGAGGAGCGTCGTTATTGACGTCGCCCGCAAAGAAAATGGGCAAGTCTTCGATCTGCATGGTGAACCGATCGAATTGCGGCATGCCGCGTTTATCGAGTTTGGCGTCGGTGCTCTCGAGATTGAGGCCGGCCACATTCGGACGACGGCCCGTGGCGGCAAGCACGTAGTCGAAACGTTCGACCACTCTTTTGCCGTCGAGATTCACATAGGTGATTTCCACTTCGTCGCCAACGCGCTCCAGCTTTTGCACGTCGGCATCGGTATCCAGGTAGAACTCCGACTGGAAGGCCGCCAGCGCGTCGGCGCGTACTTCGGGGTCGGAAATGCCGCCCAGCAGGCCCTGCACGCCGAACATGCGAATATGCACACCCAATCGAGAGAGTGCCTGTCCCAGCTCGAGACCGATCACTCCCGGGCCGAACACAGCCACGCGGCGCGGGAGATCTTCCCACTCGAAAACGTCGTCGTTGACCACCAGGCGATCGCCCAACGGCTTGAACTGATCAAACACGACCGGCGTTGAACCTGACGCGATCACCACCGCCTTGGCTTCGATACGGGTGTGATCGTCGACTTCGAGCACAGTGTTGCTCACAAAGCGGGCATGCCCCCGGATCTTGTCTTCTTCGGGGTAAGCGTCGACCGACTCGAGCACAAAACCCACAAAGCGATCACGCTCGCTGCGCACGCGCTGCATGACTTCGCGGCCCTCGATGCGCACCGGCCCATCGACATGCACGCCGAAGCCCGGCGCCTCGTGGATGCCATGCGCGGCTTCGGCTGCGGCGATGAGCAGCTTGGACGGCATGCAGCCCACCCGAGCGCATGTGGTGCCGTACACCCCGCTCTCGATGACTAAGGCCTGCTTGCCCTCGGCCTTGGCAGCGCGATAGGCATTCATGCCAGCGGTGCCGGTACCAATGATGGCGACGTCGGTTTGTCGTGTTTTCATGAAACTCTCACTGCATCTACGGTTGAAGGCGGGGCCGCCTGGCAGCCCCGCCCCTGTTGCTTGGCTGGCCGCCGATTTACAGATTGGCCGCCTTGAGCTCGTCGAGGGTGCGGTCCCGCGCC
>JAJUJN010000038.1 GCA_029265335.1 Alcaligenaceae bacterium | reverse complement strand
GTATTCCTCGGGCTCCACTGGCACTCCCAAGGGCACCGTACACACCCACGCCAATCCCTGGTGGACAGCGAAGCTCTATGCACAGCCTGTGCTTGGCCTTACCGACGCCGATATCGTCTTTTCGGCCGCCAAGCTGTTCTTTGCCTATGGCCTCGGCAATGCTCTTTCGTTTCCGCTGAGTGTCGGCGCCACGGTCATTCTCATGGCCGACCGGCCCACGCCCGAGGCCTGTTTCCAGCGCCTCACGCAACACAAGCCAACGGTATTCTGCGGGGCGCCCACCGGTTACGCCGGCATGCTCGCCTCGCCGGCCTTGCCCAAAAAAGAAGAAGTCGCCCTGCGTCTCTGTTCCTCAGCCGGCGAGGCGTTGCCTCGCGATATCGGCGACCGCTTCACCCAGCATTTCGGCTGCGAGATCATCGACGGCATCGGCTCTACCGAGATGCTGCACATCTTTATTTCCAACCGACCCGGCGACGTCCGTTACGGCACCACCGGCAAGCCCGTAGAAGGCTACTCGGTGGAATTGCGCACCGAAGACGGCAAACCGGTGGCGCCCGGCGAAATCGGCGACCTCTATATTCGTGGGCCCAGTTCCGCCCTCATGTATTGGCAGGATCGCGAGCGTTCGCGCGCTACCTTTCAGGGCGACTGGACCAAAAGCGGCGACAAATACAGCTGCGACGCCGATGGTTACTACACCTACGCTGGCCGATCCGACGACATGCTCAAAGTCAGCGGCCAGTACGTGTCACCGTTCGAGGTCGAGGCCACGCTGGTTCAGCACGAGGCTGTGCTCGAGGCGGCAGTCATCGGCACCACCGACAGTGCCGGGCTCACCCGTACCAAAGCCTTCGTAGTATTGCGCAACGGCCAACAAGGCACACCCGAACTCGCCGATGAGCTCAAGGCTTTCGTCAAGAGTCGTCTCGCGCCACATAAGTATCCGCGTCAAATCGCCTTCATCCCCGAGCTTCCCAAAACGGCCACGGGCAAAATTCAGCGTTTCAAATTGCGCCAACTTGAAGCGGAGGGCCAGGCATGACGCAGGTGGCGCCGGTCACTCCCGACGTCCGTCGTGCTCGCGTGGCATGGCGCGATTACGATCACGAGATCGAATATGCCTGGGTGGGAGTCACCGACCCGCTGGCGCCCGTCATGGTGTTTCTGCACGAGGGCCTGGGTTCGCTTGCCTTATGGAAAGACTTCCCGCATGAGCTGGCGAGCACCACCGGCTTTCGGGGCCTGGTGTTTTCACGCTGGGGCTACGGCCAGTCGAGCCCGCGGCCGCACGATCTGCGCTGGCCCGTGGATTTCATGCACCAACAGGCCTACGACTTTCTGCCCGCGTTTTTTGAGGCCATAGGCATCGACACCCTGGCCGACCCACCCTGGCTCTTCGGCCACTCCGACGGCGGCACGATCGCGCTGCTGTATGCCTCGGCTTACCCCAGCCGCACCGCCGGTCTGATCGTGGCGGCGCCCCATATTTTTGTGGAAACGATCTGCACCGACAGCATTGCCGAGGCGCGCCAGGCCTATCTCAACACCGACCTCCCGCAAAAGCTGGGGCGTTACCATGCCGATCCCGATTCCGCCTTCTGGGGCTGGAACAACATCTGGCTCGACCCAGCTTTCAAGTCGTGGAACATCGAAGCCGAGCTCGCATCCATTCGTTGCCCGGTGCTGGCGGTGCAAGGTTACGATGACGAATATGGCACCATGGCTCAGATCGACGGCATTGCCGCCCGGGTGCCACAAACGAAGCTGGTCAAACTTTCGCAATGCGGGCATTCTCCTCATCGAGACCAGCCGCAAGCTCTCTTCCAGGCGGTGTCGTCCTTTTTGGGCGCCACGCGCACTTCTGCCGGTTAGCCGGCGCCTCATCTCACGATACCCACAAAGCGGAGACATATCATGAGTTTCAAGACGCAAGCCCTTTCGCTGCTCGGCAGCATCTCCCTGGCACTCACCGCGCACGGCGTTGCGCAGGCAGCCGACTCCAACAAGGTCAAGGTAGGCATGATGCTGCCCTATTCGGGCACCTATGCCGACCTGGGCAACAATATCGATCAAGGCTTCCAGCTGTACATTGAAGAGCAGGGTGGCACGCTCGAAGGCGTTGAAATCGAATACGTTCGTCTCGACGACGAATCCAACCCCTCCAAGGCCCCCGAGAACGCCAACCGTCTGGTGAACCGCGACCAGGTCGATGTCATGCTGGGCACCGTGCACTCCGGTGTGGCGCTGGCTATGGCCAAGGTAGCCAACGACACCGATACTCTGCTGATCATTCCCAACGCGGGCGCCATGGCCATCACCGGCCCTCTGTGTTCCGAGAATATCTTCCGCAGCTCCTTCAGTAACTGGCAGCCCGGTTACGGCATGGGTGTGGCTGCGGCCAAAGAGCTCGGCAAAAAAACCGCCGTTACCGTCACCTGGAACTACGCCGCGGGTGACGAATCCGTGCAAGGCTTCACCGATGGCTTCGAAGAGCACGGCGGCAAGGTGCTCGAAAACCTCACCGTGCCCTTCCCCGATGTCGAGTTCCAGGCGCTGCTCACACAGATCGCCAACATCAAGCCCGATGCCGTGTACACCTTCTTTGCCGGTGGTGGCGCGGTCAAGTTTGTGCTCGACTACGCTGCGGCAGGCCTGAAAGACACCATCCCGCTCTACGGCGCCGGCTTCCTCACCGACGGCACGCTGCAGGGCCAAGGCGAAGCCGCTGAAGGCCTCTACACCGCACTGCACTACGCCGACGATCTCGACGTGCAAAAAGACAAAGACTTCCGCGAAGCCTACGAGAAGCGCTTCAACCGGGTGCCCGACGTCTACTCGGTGCAGGGTTACGACGCCGCGCAGATCCTTCACGCCGGCCTGAAGGAGGCCAACGGCGACTTCTCCAACCGCGAAGCGATGGTGAAGGGTATGAGCGAATCCACCTACGACAGCCCCCGCGGTCCGCTCGCTTTGTCCAAATCGCACAACCCCGTGCACAACATGTACCTGCGCAAGGTCGAAGACGGCATGAACAAGCTGCAAGGCATCGCGGTTGCCAACCTGGGCGATCCGGCCAAAGGCTGCCGCCTGTGATGGCCAACGGATAAAGCATGGACCTCACCACCTTCCTGATCCAATGCCTGAACAGCGTGCAGTACGGACTGCTGCTGTTCCTGGTAGCCAGTGGCCTCACCCTGATCTTCGGCATCATGGGCGTGATCAACCTCGCCCATGGCAGCTTTTACATGGTCGGGGCCTATCTGGCCTTCACTCTGGCTGGCTACACGGGCAATTTCTGGCTGGCCTTGATACTGGGCATCTTCCTGGCAGTGATTTTTGGCTATCTGCTCGAATGGGGCTTTTTCAGCTTCCTCTACGAGCGTGAACACCTGTTGCAGGTGCTCATGACCTACGGCCTGATCCTGGTCTTCGAAGAAATGCGCAGCATTTTGGTGGGCGATGAAGTGTATGGCGTTGCGGTGCCGGCGTTGTTGAGCGGCACCATACCCATCGGCAACGGCATGACCTACCCGATCTACCGGCTGTTCATGTCGGCGGTGTGTCTGGTGGTAGCCGTAGGCATGTACTTCATGATCAGGAAGACCCGCCTGGGCATGATGGTCCGGGCGGGGGCCACCAACCGCGAAATGGTGCAGAGCCTGGGCATCAATATTTCCCTGCTCTACCGCTTCGTGTTTGCCGGCGGTGTGGCGCTGGCCATTCTGGCCGGCATGATCGCCGCACCGACGTCGTCGGTGTATCCCGGCATGGGCGACTCCGTGCTTATCCTCAGTTTCGTGGTGGTGGTGATCGGCGGCATCGGTTCGGTCAAGGGGGCTTTCGTGGCCGCCATGCTGATCGGTTTCGTCGACACCTTTGGCAAGGTTACCTGGCAGGAAGGCGCGGGAGCACTCGTTTACGTGCTGATGGCCCTGGTACTTCTGTGGAAGCCCGAAGGCCTATTCAAACAAGGCAGCTAGACCCATGAAATCCAAATCCTTCTGGGCCTGGCTGGTGGTGCTGGGCCTGCTTGCGCTCCTTCCCTTCGCTCCGGAGCCCTGGAGCGGCAACTATTACTTGAGCCTGTTCACCAAGATTCTCACTTATGGCATTTTTGCCATGAGCTTGCAGTTGCTGGTGGGCTATACCGGCCTCATCAGTCTGGGCCATGCGGCGTTCTTCGCCACCTCGGCTTACATGGTCTACCTGCTTACGCCGGAGTACGACACCGCCAACGGCTGGTGGGTGTTGTTCGTGGCCATGGCCACAGCCGCCCTTCTGGCCCTGGTGATCGGTACGCTCGTGATGCGTACCCGAGGCATTTACTTCATCATGGTCACGCTCGCCTTCGGCCAGATGATTTACTTCGTGTTTCACGACATCAAGCTCTTCGGCGGCAGCGATGGCGTGTATATCTATTTTCCGCCCGAATTCACCCTCTTTGGCTACCAGCTCGTGGATCTCGGCGATCGCGCCCAGTTCTATTGGTTTGCACTGGCTTGCCTCGCCATCACCGTGGCCGTACTGATGCAAGTGCTCCGCTCGCGGCTGGGCCACGCGCTGGTGGGCATCAAGCACAACGAGCAGCGCATGCGAGCCACGGGCTACGCCACTGTTCGCTACAAGGTTGCCAGTTTCGTCATCGGCGGCACTTTTGCGGGTCTGGCCGGCTTCCTTTTTGCCACCCAGTACGGTTTCGTCAACCCCGAACTCGCTTCCTGGCACTTGTCGGGCGATGCGCTGGTGATGATCATTCTGGGTGGCCTGGGCAGCATGGCGGGTGCTTTCATTGGCGCCTTCGCCTATGTTCTGCTGGGCGAGATCTACCAAGACCTCACCGAGCACTGGGTGCTGTGGTTTGGCCTGACCATCATCGTCGTGGTCATGCTCATGCCCAACGGTCTGGTGGGCGGCCTGCGCAGCCTGCGCAACCTTTGGCTCAGTCGCAGTGCTCGTGGGCCCGACAAAGATCGCAGCGCAGCTGCGGCAGGAGAATCCGACTGATGAGCGACATCCCTCTCAAGGCCGAAGGCCTCTGTCGGTACTTTGGCGCCTTGCGCGCGGTCGAGAATGTATCGCTGGAGCTGCCTCGCGCCCAGATCCACGCCGTGATCGGCACCAACGGCGCGGGCAAGTCTACCGTCATCAATCTGCTCTCGGGTGAACTCGCGGTGAGCAAGGGGCGGGTATGGCTCGATGGCAAAGACGTCACGTCGGCGCCGCAGCCGGCGCGCGCGCGGGCAGGTCTGGGCCGAAGCTATCAGCGCAACAACGTGTTCCTGCCGCTCACGGTTTTCGAGAACTGCCGGCTGGCAGCGCAATCGCTGCGACAGCGGCCCTGGCGCGTCTGGCAAAATGCCGAACGTTGCAAACTCAGCACCGAGCGAGCGGCCTATGCCCTGGAGCGTGCGGGGCTCACCCGCGCTGCCAAGCTGCCGGCGTCGGCCTTGTCTCACGGCCAGAAGCGCCAGCTGGAAGTGGCCATGTGCCTGGCCACTCAGCCCAAGGTGCTGCTGCTCGACGAGCCGCTTGCCGGCATGGGCGCCGAAGAATCGGAGCGCATGCTCCAATTGCTGCACACCCTGCGCAACGATCACGCCATCTTGCTGGTGGAACACGACATGGATGCTGTATTTGCCGTGGCTGATCGCATCACCGTGATGGTCAACGGCACCGTTCTGGCCTCGGGCGATCCCGATGCCGTGCGCAACAATCCGGAAGTCCAAAATGCCTACCTCGGCGAAACCGATGAAACCGAACTTGCCTGACCTTCTTATCGACGCGGGCGATGTCCACGCCTGGTACGGCAGCAGCCATGTTTTGCGCGGCGTGGATTTCTCGCTGCGCACCGGCGAAACCGTGGGCCTGCTGGGCCGTAACGGCATGGGTAAATCCACTCTCATTCGCACGCTGTTGGGTCACGTTCGAGAGCGGCAAGGGCAGATTGCCATCAAGGGCCGCGATCTTTCCAAGGGGCGGCCCTACCAAGCGGCCAAGTTGGGCATCGCCTACGTGCCAGAAGGCCGCGGCATATTCCCCAACTTGAGCGTGCGCGAAAACCTCATCATGGCAGCCCGTCCGGGCAGCCAGGGCCAGCAAGACTGGACATTCGATCGCATCATGGCCACTTTCCCGCGCTTGAGCGAGCGCCTCGACAACATGGGCAATCAGTTGTCGGGTGGGGAGCAACAGATGCTGTCGATCGGTCGAGCTCTCATGACCAACCCCGACGCTATCATTCTCGACGAAGCCACCGAAGGGCTTGCCCCCTTGATTGTGGCCGAGATCTGGCGCGTTATCACCGAAATCCGCAAGACTGGCCTGGCAGCCTTGGTGGTCGATCGTAACTATCGCACCGTCATTGCCAACTCCGATCGCCTCGTCGTCATGGAAAAAGGCAAAGTGGTGCTCACTGGCCAATCCGCCGACATCGCGGGTCAGCCCGAGGTGCTGGGTCGGTATCTGGGAGTGTGAATGGTCAAGCCCGCCGCCGAACAGCCAATCGGGCTTTTCGACTCGGGCGTGGGCGGTCTCAGCGTGTGGAAAGCCATCCGCAAGGCCCTGCCTCACGAGAACCTGATTTATGTGGCCGACACGGCTCATTCACCCTACGGCGAAAAGTCACGCCACTACATCGTGGATCGAGCCCTTGCCCTCACCGATTACTTTCGGCAACGGCAGGTGAAAGCCATCGTTGTGCCGTGCAACACTGCCACTGCAGCTGCCATCAGCCTCCTGCGCGAGCAGCATCCCGATGTGCCCTTTGTGGGTATCGAACCCGCCGTGAAACCCGCGGCGCGTCTCACGATGAGCGGGCGAGTGGGCGTTCTGGCCACCACTGGCACCCTCTCCAGCCCCAGGTTTCGTCAGCTCATCAAGCGTGAGGCAGGCACTGCCGAGGTGATACTGCGGCCTTGCCCAGAATGGGTGGCCGCAGTAGAGGCCGGTCATGTAAACGACGAGCAGGCCCGACGCGTGGTACAGCACGCGCTCGACCCCCTGCTTGCTGCCGACGCCGACGTGCTGGTGCTGGGCTGCACGCACTTCCCCTTTCTCATGGCCCCGATTCGGGCCCATGTTGGCCCCTCCATGCCGGTGATAGAAACCGGGGCCGCGGTGGCCCAGCAACTCCGCCGCAAATTGGCCGAACGTGGCCTGCTGCGACGCAGCGACAAAGCGCCAGCCGATTGCGAATTCTGGGTGAGCGGAGACCCCGAACACCTGGCCCGCGTGGGCGGCCGGCTGCTGCGGGCCGACCCAACACCAGCGTGGCATTCGGCGCGTCGTGAACCGAGCGCACACCCTAACGTGCACACCGAAGGACAGTCGGCCAGCCATTCACAAAATACGGAACTGACGGTACGGGCCTTACCCGAGCGCTGGCGTTGAGCGGGCGTTACCTCACGTTGGGCAGGCGTTGAATCAGGTAGCAACCCCACTGCAGATAGAAAACCCACTGCCGTCCGGTCAGTTCCTTGACTGCCGCTGCGTTGGCCCATCGTTCGTAGGCCGTCGGGCCCCAGCCTCAACGGTTGGGGCCCGCGCCAAACCCACTCAGGCCTTGGGCCGCTCCGGTTCTTCGTGAGGCGGCTCCCGGCGCTCACCTTCTTCGTCGACCACGGTGTCGAGTTCATTGCCCAATACATCGGCCGAGCGACTCTGATCGGCCGGACGCAGCGGCACGGGTGTGTAGCCCGGCGCGCGGGCGGAACGCTGACCGGATTGCTCTGGAGGCAGAAGGTCTTGGTTGCCGGCGGTTTGCAGCTCGCCCGGCTCCACAGTGGTGGAGCGAACCCGCAACGGTGGCGCATAGCCGTCTTTGTCTTGACCGAAGTAGAGCACGGTATGGGGCAGGGCGAGCTCGATGCCAGCGGCGGCAAAATGCTTTTTGACCAGACGGTTGTAGCCGCGCTGGACCGCCCATTGCATGCCGGGGGTGGTCTTGACCAACACGCGGATGGTTACGCCACGGTCGTCGAGCGATGTGACCCCGGGAATGGTGATGTCTTCGAGTACCTCGGGCGCCAACACCTCATCTTCCATCAGCTCCTTGAAGGCAGCCTCGAGGTGGTACATGGCGTCTTCGACACTCTCGCGATACGAAATGGTGTAGTGCCCCAGATGGTAGGAGAAGTCGCGCATGTGGTTGGCCACACGGTCGATGGATGAGAACGGGATGATATGCAGGCAGCCATCGAGCGCCCGCAGACCCACCGAACGAATGGTGAGTTTTTCGACCGTGCCAGTGATGCCGGCGACTTCCACCACGTCGTTCTGGTTCATGCCGTTCTCGAGCTGGATGAACACACCGTTGATGATGTCTTGCACCAGCTTTTGCGCACCGAAACCAATGGCCAGACCCACTACCCCGGCACCGGCGATGAGCGGACCGATGTCGATGCCGATCTGTGACAGCACCACCAGCACGGTGAGAGTCACGATCACGATAAGGGCGGCGTTGCGGAACAGCGCCAACAGCGTGCGCTCGCGGGCGCTGGCGCCGTCGGCCCCGGGCAAGGCGCTGATGCGATGCTCTATGACACTGGCCAGCATCACCCAGGCTCCCGCCGCCAAGGCCAGCACCAAGGCCACTCGCAGAATCATGCTGATGGTGCCCTGACCCGCGTCGGACGCCAGCCAGGCGGCCAGATTGAATACGCGCCAGGCGTCGAGCACCACCAGCGTGGCCATGATAAAGATCATCAGGCGAGCGCCATGCAGAACGGCGGGCACGTAGGAATTGAGACGCGCTTCGAGCAAGGGCAGGCGGGCGCGCCATTCGGCACTCAAACGCAAACGTCGCGACAAGATAGCGGTGAGAAATGCCGCCAGCAGAGTAGCAATGCCCACTGCAAGCACGGTTTGCAACGTAGCTTGGAGCATGAAGGGCAAAGCCAGCTCGGGCGTAATTTGGGTGGACACCAGCAGCACGGTGAAGTAGGCCAGAGCCAGCACATGCCAGATCCTGGCAAGCACCCGCAGCAAGGTACCGAATACCTGGGTGCTTGCATGCTGTGCACGCGCCAGAAGACGGTCGCGCACGTTCTTGCGGTTGCGCCAGATCACCCTCACGGCATAGATGTACACACACAGCATGATCACCAGACTGATGAGCGCGCCCACAGCGGGCGTGAACATCACCTGGATAACAGGCACCGCGGCCAGAATGCCGTAGCCGACGAGACCGATAACCCACGCGAACCAACGGTTCCAGTAAGTTGCCAAATCGTCGTCCATTTGGAACATGCGCAAGCCCGGGAAGCGGGTGGCAAACACCCCTCGCACCAGTGACTTGACCACTTCGGTAGCCACAAACGCATTTACGAACAGCGGCTCGAGCAAGCTGACATTACCCAGATGACTGGCGCTGATGATCGCCACCCCGTAGCCAGCTGCGGCCGCGACCGCGACCGTGGCCAAGTCGATGATGAATGCCCCTGCAATGGCCAGAATGCGCCGCCACTGCAACATGAACCAGGCCATGCCCTTTGTGGTAACCGCCACGCCGGTAGCCTGCTGTGCGGCGACGGCGGCGGCGTGTTCCTGCTCGTAACGTTCGCGTTGCTCGGTGACACGATTATCGAGAAAGCCATAACCGCGTCGCGCAATCGCGCGCGCCACGCCGTAAACCACCAAAGTGACTACCACCACCAGCAGCAGACTGGCCAAGGGCCGCCACCAACTGGACCACCATCGCTGTTGCTCACGGACATTGCTGAGCGCGCCGACCACCTCGACCGCGGTCTGGCCGTCGTCGGCCAAGCGCTGCAAGAACTGCTGGGCCCCATCTGCCACCCGCGCCGGGAAATTGTCGGCTTCGGTGGTGTCCGGGCTCAGGGCGCCGTGGGTGGCCAGGGTGCTTTGCGTGTCTTGCGGCGCGGCCTGGGTGGGCTCCACCGCCGCACGCAGATGTTCCACCAGCTCCCGGCGCGCGGCAGGGTCTTCAAGCAGTTGTATGAGGTGACGCACAGAGGTTTGATCGGCCGGCGCCGACCCAGCCTGCCCGGGATCAGCGGGCGGGGCGTCGGCTGTCTGCGCCGAAACCATCGGCGCGAGGAGCAGCAGACTCAGCCATAACACCGCGAACAGGTGCCAAAAGCGAGAAAGCGCTGAGCGATTACGACATTGTGGGAACCATGCGAGTCGCCAATGCGTCACGTAAGAGACTCCTGAATAGAGAAACCAATGGGAATGAGACCGGGCCGGCCCAAATTTTGGCCGCCCCCGAGCGAACTTGCCATCGACCGGTAGAATAGGGGGTTTGCGATTTCGATTGTGGCTCCAAGCATACTTGCGAGCACGCCAACCATAACACCGCCATGCTTACTTTCCAGCAACTGATCATGCGTCTGCAAGACTACTGGGCCAACCAGGGTTGCGTCTTGCTTCAACCTTACGACATGGAAGTGGGGGCTGGCACTTCGCATACCGCCACTTTTCTGCGCTCGCTGGGGCCTGAACCATGGCGGTCGGCCTATGTGCAACCTTCCCGGCGACCAAAAGATGGTCGCTTCGGGCAAAACCCCAACCGCTTGCAACACTACTATCAATACCAGGTGGTGCTCAAGCCGGCGCCCACCGACATCATCGAACGGTATCTGGATTCGCTGCGGGCCATCGGCATCGATCCCGCCGAGCACGACGTGCGCTTTGTGGAAGACGACTGGGAGAACCCCACCCTGGGCGCCTGGGGGCTG
>JAJUJN010000191.1 GCA_029265335.1 Alcaligenaceae bacterium | reverse complement strand
CAGCTGGGCCTTGCTGATCATGCGGCCGTGGTGAGTGAGCAGGATTTCGAGCAGGCTCAGTTCGCGGGCCGAAAGATCGAGCATCTGGCCGTCGACCATGGCTACCCGGCCCACTTGGTCGAAGCTCAAACGGCCATGCCGCAACAGCGTGGCTGCGTGACCGCCGCCCCGCCGCGTGAGCGCACGCACGCGGGCCTCAAGTTCGGACAGCGAAAAAGGCTTGGCCATGTAGTCGTCGGCGCCTAGGTCGAGCCCCTGCACCCGCTGTTCTACGCTGTCGGCGGCGGTGAGTATGAGCACGGGCAGGGCGTGGCCGCGTTCGCGCAAGCGACGCAACACTTCGAGCCCCGAGAGCTGGGGCAGGCCGAGGTCGAGAATGAGGAGATCGAACGTTTGCTCGGCCAGGGCGGCGTCGGCAGCCGCTCCGTCGGCGACGGCATCGACGGTGTAGCCACTCTGGCGCAACGAACGGGAGAGCCCGTCGGCGAGCACGTTGTCGTCTTCGGCAATAAGGAGGCGCATGAGACAGATTGTAGCGTTTTGCGGCGCGATGGGGCAGGGTGCAGAATAGTGTGTAGATACTTGTCATACTGTTCATTCATACAGTATGATCTGATGCCATAATTCAGACATTGCCCACTCACTCGCACTCACTTCTCGCTCCCGCACTCTCGCAAGGATCCTCATGGAAGACGCCAAAACCGCCAAAGCTGCAGCTGCTGCCCAGTCCGAAAAATCCCGTGCGCTCGCCGCAGCCCTCTCGCAGATCGAAAAGCAGTTCGGCAAGGGCTCCGTCATGCGCTACGGCGACAACGAAGTCTCGCACGACATCCAGGTGGTTTCCACCGGCTCGCTGGGGCTCGACATCGCCTTGGGCGTGGGCGGGCTTCCTCGCGGCCGCGTCATCGAAATCTACGGGCCCGAATCGTCGGGCAAAACCACGCTCACGCTCCAGGCCATTGCCGAAATGCAGAAGGTGGGCGGCACCTGCGCCTTCATCGACGCCGAACACGCGCTCGACGTCCAATACGCCCAGCGTTTGGGCATCGATCTGGCCGATCTCCTCATCTCCCAGCCCGATACGGGCGAGCAGGCGCTCGAAATCGCCGATGCTCTCGTACGCTCCGGCTCGGTCGACCTCATCGTGATCGACTCCGTCGCCGCGCTGGTGCCCAAGGCCGAGATCGAGGGCGACATGGGCGATTCGCTGCCCGGTCTTCAGGCCCGCCTCATGAGCCAAGCCCTGCGCAAGCTCACCGCCACCATCAAGCGTACCAACTGCATGGTGATCTTCATCAACCAAATCCGCATGAAGATCGGTGTCATGTTCGGCAGCCCCGAAACCACCACCGGTGGCAACGCGCTCAAGTTCTACTCGTCGGTGCGTCTCGATATCCGCCGCATCGGCTCCATCAAGAAAGGCGACGAAGTCGTGGGCAACGAAACCCGCGTGAAGGTGGTCAAGAACAAGGTGGCGCCGCCCTTCAAACAAGCCGAGTTCGACATCATGTACGGCGCCGGCATCTCACGCGAGGGTGAAATCATCGATCTCGGTGTGCAGGCGGGCGTGGTCGACAAAGCCGGCGCCTGGTACAGCTACAGCGGCAATCGTATCGGCCAGGGCAAAGACAACGTGCGCGAATACCTCAAAGAAAACCCCGAGCTCGCCATAGAAATCGAGAACCGCGTGCGAGAATCGTTCGGCATCACACCGCGAGCGGCCAACGTCAAAGACCCGGCCAAAGAGCCGGCAGCCGAAAGCGAGAAGCCCTGATCGCCCTGGGGCCATGGCTCGCACACCCCCTTCACTCATGTCTCGCGCTGTAGGCTTCCTGGCCCGGCGCGAGCATAGTCGGGTCGAGCTGGCGCGCAAGCTGGCCAGGCACACCGACGACACTCACGAAATCGACCGTGTTCTCAACGAACTGCAAGAAAAGCAGCTCCTCTCCGAAGAACGGTTCGTGAACAGCCATGTGCACCGCCGCGCGCCCGGCAAGGGCACGGCCTGGGTGTTGCAAGAGCTGCGCCAGCATCAGGTGTCAGCTGAGGCTCTTGAGGTGGTACGCGCCGAGTTGCAGCAAACCGAAAGAGAGCGAGCCGAGGCGGCCTGGAGCAAACGGTTTGGCTCAGCGCCCGCCAACCTCAAAGAGCGCGCGCGTCAAATGCGCTTCTTGGCGGGCCGGGGCTTCGGGGCGGAGGTGGTGCACCAGGTGGTGCCTCCATGCGCTGCCAACCCCGAAGGCCAACACGACTCTTTCGAGTAGCCTGCCCTTTACAGCCCGGTATATACCGGACCCTCGCCACCTTGCGGAGCCACCCACACGATGTTCTGCGTGGGGTCTTTGATGTCGCAGGTTTTGCAGTGCACGCAGTTCTGCGCGTTGATCTGCAGTTGGTCTTCGCCGTTTTCGTCTTTCACGAATTCATACACGGCTGCCGGGCAGTAGCGAGCCTCTGGCCCGCCAAAGCGCGCCAGGTTCACCTTTACCGGAACGGAAGGGTCTTTGAGCGTGAGGTGTACCGGCTGATCTTCCTCGTGGTTGGTGTTGGATAGATACACCGAGCTCAAGCGATCGAAAGTGAGCTTGCCATCTGGCTTGGGATAATCGATGCGAGCGCAGCTCGAGGCGGGCTGCAGGCACTCGTGGTCGGGCTTGGTGCGGTGGATGGTCCATGGAATCTTGCCGCGCAGCAACCACTGTTCGATGCCGGTCATGAACACCGCCACAGTCTGGCCTTTCTTGAACCACTGCTTGAAGTTACGGGCCTTGTGCAACTCTTCGCGCAGCCAGGATTTTTCGAAGGCCTCGGGGTAGGCGGTAAGTTCGTCGTGCTGACGCTCGGCCACGAGGGCGTCGAAAGCCGCTTCGGCAGCCATCATGCCGGATTTGAGTGCGGCATGGCTGCCCTTGATGCGAGACGCATTAAGAAAGCCGGCTTCGCAGCCCACCATGACGCCACCCGGAAAGGTGAGCTTGGGCAGGGAGAGCAAGCCACCGGCCGTGAGTGCGCGCGCACCGTAGCCGATCCGCTTGCCGCCTTCGAAAGTGGGGCGTATGGCCGGATGGGTTTTGTAGCGCTGGAACTCCTCGAAGGGCGAGAGCCAAGGGTTGGAGTAATCGAGCCCCACCACCATGCCCACGGCCACCAGGTTTTCGCCGTAGTGATACAGAAACGAGCCGCCGTAGGTGTCGGCATCCAGCGGCCAGCCCGAGGTGTGAATGACCAGGCCCGGTTGATGCTGGGCAGGGTCGACCTCCCACAGCTCCTTGATGCCAATGCCATAGCTTTGTGGATCTTTGCCCTTGTCGAGCTCGTAGCGCGCAATGAGCTCTCGCCCAAGCTGACCGCGCGAGCCTTCGGCAAATACGGTGTAGCGGGCGTGCAGCTCCATACCGGGCTGATACTGCGGGCCGGGCTCGCCATTGCGCAGCACACCCACGTCACCGGTGGCAACGCCGCGCACACCGCCTTCCTCGTTGTAAAGCACTTCGGCAGCAGCGAAGCCGGGGAAGATGTCGACATCGAGCGCCTCGGCCTGTTCACCCAACCATTTGGTGACGTTGCTCAGGCTGACAATGTAATTGCCGTGATTCTGAAAACAGGGCGGCAGAAAGAAGTTCGGGGTGGCCTGTGCCTTGGTTTTGGACAGAAACAGGAATTTGTCTTCTGTCACAGGAGTGTCGAGAGGCGCACCCTTTTCTTTCCAGTCGGGGATCAGCTCGGTGAGGGCACGAGGGTCCATCACTGCGCCCGAAAGGATGTGTGCGCCGATTTCGCCACCCTTCTCCAGGACACAGACACTGATCTCGTGATTTTTCTCTTGAGCGAGCTGTTTCAGACGGATGGCGGTGGCCAGGCCGGCCGGGCCGCCTCCCACCACCACCACGTCGTATTCCATTGCCTCGCGTTCCACTTCGGACATGGCGCACTCCTATCGTTATCTGAATGCGGGGCACGCAGCCACGTACCCCGGCAAGACTGTGTGTCGCCCCGATTGTATTGCAGGATGCTCGCAGGGGCTCGCCCACCCCTTGGCAGGGTGCTCTACAATCGAAGAGCCAGTTGCCACCTGCCTGTCGCGGGTGGTCCATGCCCTTTTTTCAGGATCCTCCATATGAACAAAGTGTTTGGCAGTGCGCGCGAAGCGCTTGAAGGCATTGTGGCCGACGGCCAGACGATTGCCGTTGGCGGTTTCGGGCTGTGTGGGATTCCCGAATTGCTTATCCAGGCCCTGCGCGATTCGGGCGTCAAGAATCTCACCTGCATCAGCAACAACGCGGGTGTCGATGGCGTGGGTTTGGGTCTGCTGCTGGAATCGCGGCAGATTCGCAAGATGTTTGCCTCGTATGTGGGCGAGAACAAAGAGTTTGCCCGTCAATACCTCAACAATGAGCTCGAGCTCGAGTTCACACCGCAAGGTACGCTGGCAGAAAAGCTGCGGGCGGGCGGGGCCGGCATCCCGGCGTTCTACACCGCCACTGGGGTAGGCACCGTGGTGGCCGACGGCAAAGAGGTACGGGAGTTCGACGGTCGGCAGTATGTGCTGGAGCGGTCGTTCACCCCCGACGTATCCCTGGTTCATGCGCATACCGCCGATCGCAGCGGCAACCTTGTGTTTCGTCGCACCGCGCGCAACTTCAATCCCGACGTTGCGATGGCCGGCAAAATCACCGTAGTCGAGGTCGAGAACCTTGTCGATACCGGTAGCCTCGATCCCGACGATATCCATCTGCCTGGCATCTTCGTGCACCGTATCGTGCACAACCCCAATCCCAGCAAGCAGATCGAGAAGCGCACCACGCGCCCAGCATAGGAGAACGTCATGGCTTGGAATCGAGACGAAATGGCGGCCCGAGCCGCTCAGGAGCTGCAAGACGGCTTTTATGTCAACCTTGGTATAGGCATGCCCACTGCGGTG
>JAJUJN010000041.1 GCA_029265335.1 Alcaligenaceae bacterium | reverse complement strand
CGCGTGATCAACAGCATTCTGCCCTCGGCCACCTTCCTCGAGCGCGTCGCGCGCTGATTCTCAGTTACGCACCTCAACGACGCGGGCCAGGTCTCGCGTCGTCTATTCCTTGCTCTGACCTCCACCGATGAACGCCACTTCTCAATTACCTCCCGATCACAGCGACGACGACGAAATCAACCTTGCCGACCTCCTCGATACGTTGCTGCAGCATATCTGGCTGATCGTGGGCATTGCCGTGGTGGTTACCGGCATCGGGGTGGCCTATGCCATGCTGGCCACTCCTATCTACCGCGCTGACGCTCTGCTGCAGGTCGAAGACGACAAAAGCAGCCCACTGACCAGCTTGCAGGTCACTACCGAAGCGCTTCTGGGCACTGGCACCACTCCTATCTCGGGCGAAATCGAAATCATTCGTTCACGCGAGGTTCTGCTCGACGCTATCAACGCCACGCAGGCAGATCTCTCCGTGACTGTCAACAACCGCTTTCCGGTGATCGGCGACTGGTGGGCACGGCGCCATGGCGGGTCGGGTCTGGCCGAACCCCTGTTTGGCCTGGATAGCTTCGCCTGGGGCGGCGAGAGCCTTGAGCTCGCCGAGTTCGAGATTCCGCCGCGGGGCTACGGGCGCACGTTCCTGGTGAAGGCGCACGAAGACGGCTTCCGGCTGACCGACGAAGACGGCATCGAACTGGCGCGCGGCCCCCTGCATCAGCGCGTCACTTTCAAGCTCGGCAATGACGAAGGGCACATAGCGGTCGCAAACATGACGGCCGGCGAGAACACAGAATTTGCCGTGGTGCGTCGCGCTCCCATCAACGCCTACCGACAGGTTCGCGGCAATCTCGATGTGCAGGAGGCAGGCCGCGGCAGCAACATCATCAGCCTCAAATACGAACACCCCAACGTTTACTTTGCCGGCGATCTGGTCAACGCGATCGCCCGCGCCTACCTCGAGCAGAACGTGGCCCGTCGCAGCGCGGAAGCCGACAAGAGCCTGGAGTTTCTCGACGCCCAGTTGCCTGAAATTCGCTCGGCCGTGAGTCAGGCCGAAGACGCACTCAACGCCTATAAAACCGAAAGCCAAACGGTGAGCGTGGGTGGGGCCGCCGAATCGCTGCTGCAGCAGGCCGTCACTGCCGAACAGACCAGACGCGAGCTGCTCCTCAAGCGCGAAGAGCTGCTGCAGCGCTACCGGCCCAATCACCCCAATGTTCAGGTGATCGATGAGCAGTTGGCGGTCAACGCCCGCGAGGCCGACCAGATCAACGCTCAGATCAACACCCTGCCGTCTGCACAGCGCGATCTACTGCGCCTGCAACGTGACGCCGACGTGAGCACTCAGCTCTACATCGCGATGCTCAACAATGCTCAGCAGCTGCGCGTGGCCAAGGCCGGCACGGTGGGGAATGTGCGCATCATCGACTTCGCCATTCCCGACACCCTGCCGGTCGCGCCCAAAAAAACCATGATCGTGGCCATTGCCGGCTTGCTGGGCTTGATGCTGGGGGTTATGGCGGCCTTCGCCTTGCGCTTGCTGCGACCCACTTTGCGCGATGCCGAAGAAGCCGAGCGCCAAACAGGACTTTCAGTATTCGCTTCGATTCCCGAAAGCGCCGCCCAGGAAAAGCTGGCCTCACACCAACGCGGCCGCAAACGCTACGTGGGCAAAAACGGCGAAAGCCAGCTGCTCGCTACGCTCCATCCCGAAGACCCTGCAGTAGAAAGCCTACGCTCGCTGCGCACCGGTTTGGCGTTCGCCATCATGGGCGCCACCAACAAGAACATCGTGATTACCGGCCCCACCGCAGCCCTGGGCAAAAGCTTTGTCGCCGCCAACCTCAGCGTGTTGCTGGCGGCTGGTGGCAAGAAAGTGCTTTTGATAGAAACCGACTTGCGCCGGCCCCAGCTCGGCCGCTACTTCGGCTATCACAAGGTGGTGGGGCTGTCGAATGTGCTGGCGGGCACGGCCACGCTCGACGAAGCGCTGCGCCGTGAGCAGTTGCCGGGGCTTCAACTCGACGTTCTGCCGGCAGGCCAACTGCCCCCCAACCCGGGCGAACTGCTGCTGAGCGACGGCTTGGGCGCCCTGCTCGACAGCCTGCAGGATCAATACGATCATATCCTGCTCGACTCCGCCCCCGTACTGCCGGTGGCCGACACCCTGGCGGTGATTCGCCATGCCAGCACCACCTTCATGGTGGCGCGCGCCGAACAGAGCACCGCGCGCGAACTGCGCGACGCCATCCGCCGTGTCGAGAGCGTTGGCGCCGAAGTCAAAGGCATCATCTTCAATGGCATCAAGCGTCGCCGCGTGGGCTACGGTTATGCCTACAAATACTATTACGGCTACAAGTGAGTTTGCTCACTGCCATCCCACACTCTCCTTTTACGGCTCATCATGCTTCAACTCTCCGATATCAAGCTTGCCATCATCGGTCTGGGCTATGTAGGTTTGCCCCTGGCGGTGGAGTTCGGCAAGCAGCGCGAGGTTCTGGGCTTCGACATCAACGAGCACCGCATCAACACCTTGCGTGAAGGTCGCGACGAAACCCTCGAAGTGGAAGACGACGACCTCGCAGCGGCTCGCCACTTGCGTTACACCACCAACCCCGAAGAGTTGGCTGCCTGCAATGTGTATATCGTGACGGTGCCCACGCCCATCGACGAATACAAGCGGCCCGACCTCACGCCACTGCGCCTGGCCAGTGAAACCCTGGGTCGGGTGCTCAAGCGCGGCGACATCGTGATCTACGAATCCACGGTGTATCCCGGCGCCACCGAAGATGACTGCGTGCCGGTGCTCGAGCGCGAGTCGGGCCTCAAGTTCAACGTCGACTTCTACGCGGGATACAGCCCCGAACGCATCAACCCCGGCGATAAAGAGCACCGCGTAACCAACATTCGCAAGGTCACCTCTGGCAGCACGCCGGAAGTGGCCGAGCTCGTCGATCAGCTGTATCGGCAGATCATCACGGCGGGCACCCACAAAGCGGAGAGCATCCGTGTGGCGGAAGCGGCCAAGGTCATCGAAAACACCCAGCGTGACCTCAATATTGCGCTCATCAACGAGCTGGCGGTCATTTTCAATCGCATGGGCATCGACACCGAAGCCGTGCTCAAGGCTGCGGGCACCAAGTGGAATTTTCTGCCGTTTCGCCCGGGATTGGTGGGCGGTCATTGCATCGGTGTCGACCCCTACTACCTCACGCACAAGGCCCAGGCCATCGGCCATCACCCCGAGATCATCCTGGCCGGTCGTCGGCTCAACGACAGCATGGGGCAATATGTGGTGGGCCAACTGGTCAAGGCCATGGTCAAGCGCAGGATTCAAGTGCACGGTGCACGCGTGCTGGTGATGGGTCTTACCTTCAAAGAGAATTGTCCCGACCTTCGCAACACCCGGGTGGTTGATGTGGTGCGGGAGCTGCGCGAACACGATGTGTTGGTAGACGTGTTCGACCCCTGGGTTGACGCGGCCGAAGCGCAACGCGAATACGGCATCACGCCTATCGATGAGCCCGCCGCGGGCGAATACGACGCCATCATCATCACGGTGGCGCACGATGACTTCAAAGCCCTGGGCCATGAGGCCATACGCGCCTTGGGCAAACCGGCACACGTTCTCTACGACCTCAAATATCTGCTCGAGCCTCACGAGGCCGACCTGCGACTCTAAGCACCCTCATGACCTCAGCTCCCCCACAACGCTGGCTGATCACCGGCGTGGCCGGCTTCATCGGCAGCAACCTCCTCGAAACTCTGCTGCGGCAGAACCAGGAAGTGATTGGCCTCGACAATTTCGCGACCGGCCATCGGCACAATCTCGAGGAGGTTCGGCAAGAAGTTTCTGCTGAACAATGGGCTCGCTTTCATTTCATCGAGGGAGATATCACTGACCTCGACACCTGCCGCCAGGCCTGCCTAAACGTAGACTTTGTTCTGCATCAGGCTGCGCTGGGCTCGGTGCCTCGCTCGCTGGCCGACCCGATCGCCAGCAACCATGCCAACATCACCGGCTTTCTCAATATGCTGGTGGCGGCGCGCGATGCCGAGGTGAGCAGCTTTGTGTACGCAGCGTCGAGCTCCACCTATGGCGATCACCCAGGCCTGCCCAAGGTAGAAGACGTGATCGGCAAACCGCTTTCGCCCTACGCGGTCACCAAATACGTGAACGAGCTGTATGCCGAGGTGTTCGCGCGCAGCTACGGCTTCAACACCATCGGCTTGCGGTACTTCAATGTGTTCGGCAAGCGTCAAGATCCCAACGGCGCCTACGCTGCCGTGATACCTCGCTGGACGGCGGCGATGATACGAGGCGACACCGTGCACATTCACGGCGACGGCGAAACCAGTCGCGACTTCTGCTATATCGACAATGCCGTGCAGGCCAATCTGCTGGCGGCGCGAAGCCAAGATAGTGCGGCTCGCAATCAGGTGTACAACGTTGCTGTTGGCCAGCGCACCACCCTCAACGAGCTGTTCGCCGCGCTGCGCAGCACGCTGGCGCAGAACGGGGTGGCGTACCACCAGGAGCCCGTGCACGGTGATTTCCGGCCCGGCGACGTCCGCCACTCACAGGCGGATATCCAAAAAGCACAGCGCTTGCTGGGTTATGCGCCGCAATACACAGTTGGGCAAGGGCTCGCCGCCGCCATGCCCTGGTATGTGAAATCGTTGCGCCAGGCGAGCCTTTAAGCTCGCTGCGCCCAGAGCGTTTGGGGTCGCGTTAAGCGGCCCGCACTGCCCCGGCTTCAAGCTTCACCCTCGCTTCTTTGCCGAGGATCTCGAGCAGGATGATCACGCGCTGCTGGGCACTGGCCTTCACCACGCCTGCCAGCCCGGCGAACGGCCCTTCTTCTACTTGCACACGGGTGCCGGGTTTGAGTTGGCTACCCGGCGGCTCGGCGTGACGCTGCGCCTGCTCAACCTCAAGCTGGTGAATGGCCGAAATGAGGCTGGGCCGCACTCGCGCCATTTCCACACCGAATCGCACCAGATTGCTCACCCCGAAGGTACTGCGCACCGGGCCGATGCTTTGCTCGGCTCGAGTGGGTCGCAGAAATAAATAGCGTGGAAACATGGGCGCGGTACGGCTCAGCCAGTTGCCCGATTTGCGCTGCCATTGCGTGAGCATAGGCAGGTACACTTCGTATTCTTGCCGTACCAGCTGCTCGAGCGCTCGCTGCTCCTGACGCGGCTTGCTGAACACCACATACCAGGGTTTGGATCTGAGAGCGGACGGGCGCGGCATGTTTCAACTCCGGGGGAATGGAGCCGTTAGTGTACTGTTTTCGGCTCTATGTTCAAGCCTTGAACATCTCCCTCACGGCAGCCTTCATCTCCTCTTCCGACACATCGCGCTGGTGTGTAGCCACCGACCAACGATGACCGAAAGGGTCACGCAACTGGCCATAACGATCGCCCCAGAACATATCCGCCACCGGCATGACAACTTCCGCACCGGCGGCCACCGCACGCGCCACGACTTCATCCACATCGGGTACATATAGGTGCAAGGCCATGGTGGGGCTCATCGGCAGCATGCCTTCGGCCGAGCTCTGGTCGGACGCTGGGCAGCCATCGAATGGGTCGCTCAGCATGAGGGTGGAGTCGCCGATCCGCAACATGGCATGCAGCAGTTTGCCGTCGTCCTTGGCCAGCCGGCCAAGATCCTGAGCACCGAA
Source organism: Alcaligenaceae bacterium (assembly GCA_029265335.1). Taxonomy (GTDB): domain Bacteria; phylum Pseudomonadota; class Gammaproteobacteria; order Burkholderiales; family Burkholderiaceae_B; genus Verticiella. Next base: position 4,874 of record JAJUJN010000041.1, on the reverse strand, counting down.
GGCCTCGCGATAGAAATCGATCGCGGCCGCAGCCGGATCGCAAACCAGGTGGGCTGAAATGGTGGAAACCTGCATGGCGAACTCTGGCTCAGCCGCCTTTTGAGTTGGGGTCGAGGCACCAGCTGCTGACGACGAAGCATGCGCAGCTGACGACGACAGGTGCACCAAAGGCGCGAAGCCGCCCCAATGAAAGCGCTGCATATCCAGCAGCCCTTCTGGACAAGCCTTTTGCAAACGTGGGTCGGCCATCACGGCCGCATTGATGCGATCGCGCTCGACGCGGCTGCTGTAAGTGATCCAGGCAAAAATCACGACTTCGTGGCTGGCGGCGCCCATGCGCTCGCGAAACGATTTCACACCCTCTTGCTCCAGATCGTCTTCCACGGTTTCCACATAATCCAGCGCACCATGCTCGCGCCAGATGTTGCCTGCGGTATGCGCCACGGCTCGATACGTGTCGAGCTGGGCTCGCGGCACCACCAGCAGAAAGCCATCGACATAGGGATTCATCACGGTCATTCTCCAGGGAACAGTGCGGATAGCGTAAGGGCTCCCCCGGATTGCCCGTTATCCGAAAATGCGGCAACTTCACGGGCGTAATGCGACATTCTGCGGATAGCTCCCACCTCGCAGCGTTACCGGTGTTATCCACCTGACTCTCCTTCCACCAGGACCAACTCAACATGTTGCGTGTGGCTTTAGTCGTGCCTGACGGCGCTCTGGTATCGGGGCTGGAGCAAGCACGGCAGGGCTTGCTTGCCGCCAACGCCTTTCTGCAGGAGCGGCAGCAAACTGCCGCGTTCGACGTGTTCTGCATCGGCCTCAACCCGTTCGTTTCTCTGGATGACGGACGCTTGCAGATACGCGTCGACCATACTTTGGAGGAAGCCCCACACGTGGACCTGGCACTGGTGCCACCTCTGCAGCACCCCACCCACCACCCTCTGCCCAGCAACCACGAACTCAACATTTGGCTACGGCGTCATCATCACAACGGCGGCTTGCTGGGTAGTCTGTGTGGCGGCGCCTTGGTGCTGGCTGACACCGGTTTGCTCGACGGCCAAGAAGCCGTTGTGCATTGGGCCGTGCACACCTATTGCCAACAGCGCTATCCCGCCGTGCTCTGGCGCAGCGACCTGATCGTGCTGGAGCAAAACGGTATTCTCACCAGTGGTGGCGCCACTTCGGCCTCCCATCTGATATTGAGGCTGATTGAGCGTCATGCGAGTCGAGAGGCGGCAATTTGGTGCGCCAAGATTTTTCAGCTCGACTGGAATCGTCAAAGCCAGTTGCCCTTTGCCTTGTTCGAAGGGCAGAAAGGGCACGGCGACACGGTGATTCGGCGGGTGCAGGAGCATGTGGAGGCGCACTATGCCGAACGGATCACGATAGACTCGCTGGCCGACCGTTACGCCCTGTCGCGACGCAGTCTGGAGAGACGTTTTCGGCAGGCCACTGGCCTGAGCCCACTCGGCTATCTGCAACGCGTACGGGTCGAAGCCGCCAAGCAGCGTCTGGAGAGCACCCGGCAACCCGTTGCTGACGTGATGACGTCGGTAGGCTACCTGGACGACAAGGCATTTCGCGAAGTTTTTCGCCGCTATTGCGGCATGTCTCCCACCGCGTACCGATCCCGCTATTCGGCGAGTTAGAGCGGCGATCCAGTCGCCTCGCTTCGAACTTTGTGGCGATTCAGCGGCCATAGTGATGTGCTATGGTCGGGCCCCAGCTGCGTCTGACTTTCTCGACAATTGCCCTGGGCGGCTTCAGTAGCCGACTGGGCCATTTTCGCTTCGTCTCCAACCTCACCAACCTCATACTTCCGCTGATACATGCAAGGCCTCAAACGCCGCATCGTTTACCTGTCTCTCTACGAAGGCATCGCCATTACTCTCGTGGCGATCGCGCTGACCCTCCTGGGGCACGACCCATTCGCTTCAACCAGCCTATCGGTAGCCGCGTCTACACTGGCGGTCATCTGGAACTGGATCTGGAACGCGCTGTTCGAACGCTGGGAAGCCCGACAAACCGTGAAGGGTCGCAGCGTCAAGCGCCGCATCGCCCACGCCATCGGTTTTGAGGGCGGCTTGGCGATCCTCCTGGTGCCCCTTTTTGCCTGGTGGCTCAATGTGTCTTTCTGGGAGGCGTTTGTGCTGGATTTCAGCATGCTGCTGTTTTTCCTCATCTACACCTTCGTGTACAACTGGGCATTCGATCGAATCTTCGGTTTGCCCGAATCGGCCATGCCAGCGTCTTGATTGTCGAACAGCTAGGGGGGACCCCGACTGCGCTTCATGTCAACGGCTTTGGCTTTGCCCATCGGCTCAACACATACTTTCAGGGTTTTCATCATGTCAGTACTGCCCTCTTACTCGCCCTCCCCTCGCGCGAACGCAACTTCAGAGCTTGCTGCCACCGACACCATCAAAGGTTCAGGTCTCAAGGTGCTGCGGCGAGCTGTGTGTCTGGGCGTACTGGGTGTCGCGGCCACGCATGCCCCCCTTGCAACGGCCCAACCGCAGTCCAGCCTGTCTACCCACGTCTACAGCGCCAGCGATGCGGGCCAACGCGAAACCCTCTATTGCGGCCGCCAACCGCTGACCGTTGAGCTGCTGGGCGACTGGATGGCCGTTACCCTCAACGACGACACCCGCATGCTGCAACTCACCCGGTCGGCTTCCGGTGCCCGTTTCGAGGCAGTCGGCGACCCTGACACTGTTTTATGGAACAAAGGAGAACTGGCCAGCGTGACTTGGTCGGGCCAGGAGCTGCCAACCTGTGCGCCCCGCAATGCGCTGGTGCTGCCTTTCCGTGCTCAAGGCAATGAACCTTTCTGGCAGGTGCGCTTCGACGGCTGGGAACTCGAGCTGCTGCAGCCCGGTGAACCGGCGGTGAGCATGAGTGCGGTGGTGGCAGAGAGCAAACCGAACAGTGTGGTTCTGCAGGGCACCGGCGCCGCCCAACCGCTGGAATTGCGCGTTAGCGACGAAACCTGTGTGGACACCATGACCGGCATGCCTCACCCGCAAACCGCCCAGCTCACTTATGGCGAGCTTGCCGCAACCGGTTGTGCCGACAGCCCCCTGCGCTTGCTCCAGGGCGGCGAATGGGTACTGACTCAAGTAGGAGATACTCAGCTTTCCGCGCCTAGCCCTACCCTTACCTTCCTTGACGACGGTCGCCTGGCCGGCATGGCATCGTGCAATCGCATGATGGGCAGCTACACCATCACGGGCGAAAACCTGCAACTGAGCGAACTCGCCAGCACCCAGATGTTCTGCAGCGATCAGCAAATGGCCCAGGAGCAGCGAGTGCTGCGCGCTCTCGAAGCCATCCGAGGCTTTCAGCTCGTGGGCAGTAACGAGGTGACTTTTTCGTCGGATGCTGGCGACGTTCACGCCCGCTGGCAAGCCGCCACTCCCTGATGCCGGGCGGTTGAAGATCAGGCTGGCGTGCGCAAAGCAATCAGGTTCATGGCGCGCATGCTGGCCACAATCTCGTCGTTCTGATTGATTCCTTCCAATACGGAAACCACAATACCGCGATCGGGTTTGCTCCGTGATACTCGCTTCGACACCGTGGTAACACGCAAGCGCAGTTTATCGCCAGGCCGCACAGGCAAGGTCCAGCGCAATTCATCCACGCCCGGTGAGGTAAGGCTGGCCGCTCCCGGCAGGTAGCCCTCGACAAACAGTCGCATGAGCAAGCTCACCGTGTGCCAGCCACTGGCGATCAAGCCTCCGAAGGGCCCAGTGGCAGCCCACTGTGCATCAACATGCATGGGCTGGGGGTCGTAGCGCTCGGCAAATGCCACCAACTCGGCTTCGTCTACCTTCACGGTGCCAAATTCATAAATGGCCCCGGGCTCATAATCTTCGTAGGCGCGCTCTGCCGTAGGTGTGAGAAACTCGGAAAAACTCATTGATAGCTTCCTGAAGTTGCCACGCGGGCCCATGCCCGTGCTGTTTGATGGCAATCGTAATCCATTTACCGCTCCCAACCGCCGGAACCCGCCCATGACTTCGTCCGAACCAGAGGATCGCTTCGATATGGAAAACAACCTCTCGTATCACATCGTGGGGTTGGCCAGTAATCTGAATCGATCGGCAATTAGAGCCTTCAAACGCGGGGCCCGCCTCAGCGTACCCGAGTGGCGTCTGATCGCCATTCTGGGTAACGAGCGTGACATGCGCTTTCACCAGTTGGTTGAGCTGCTGGATGTCGACAAAGGCTGGGTGAGTCGAACATTGATGAAACTCGAGCGCAGAGGATTCGCGGAACGCTTTCCTGATCCGGTGGATGGTCGTCAGTTTCGCGTGCGCATCACGCCGATGGGCCATGAGGTTCGGCGCCGCGGCAACCTCGTGTCGCGTGAGCGTCAACGGCAACTGGAGGCCAGTTTCTCGGCTAGCGAACTGCAGCAGCTGTACTCACTGCTCGGTCGCCTCCGAGTGGCCATCGACACATTGGCTGACGCTCCCGCCACGGCCCAGAGCAGCGAACGCCCTTCAAACGCTAGGCCAACACACGCGCCAGCGCACCCAGCGGATGATGGTGTTGCGCCACCGACACCATCATCAGGAAGCACAACAGGGCCGCAACGTAAAACGTGAAGCGAGCCAGCGCGCTGTGACGGCTCTGAAAAGCCTGATGACCCAAGCCGATATACAGCACCAGCAAACTGAGCTTGCTCCACATCCAGGGCATGCTCAGCGGCACGAACTGAAGAATCACCAAAAGGCCGATGGCCGCCAGCAACAGACCGCTGTCGATCAAGATGCTGAGGCGGCGCGGGAGGCGGGGTTGCACCGCCCGCGGCCGGATTATGGCGGCGTGGCCGCGCGGGGCGGGATTGGGGGGGGGGAGGGGGAGGG
>JAJUJN010000432.1 GCA_029265335.1 Alcaligenaceae bacterium | reverse complement strand
GTAGGCCAGCGCGAGGGCTTCTCGGTGCAGGCGCCGCTCGCCTCCGATGTGAACAACCGCCACCACGAACTTTCCTTGAGTGAGGTACTGCAAGCCAGCGGTTTGCGTGCGCGACGGGTACGTTTGCAAGTGGGGTGGGAGCGCTTCGACGTACCCGCCATGCTGGGCTTTGCTCGCGACGACGGTCGGCCGTTGGCCATCCTCCCGAAGAAGGGTCGTGGGCTGGAGGTGATCGACCCCACCCGGCAGATCACGCTGCACGACCGCGAGGCTTTGAACCTGCTGGCGGATCACGCCTTCGTGCTCACGGCGCCGTTGCCGCTGCGATCACTCACCTGGAAAGCCTTGCCACAGTTCACGATGGCGCGGGGTTGGGGCGATCTGCTGACCGTGGTGTTTACCGCGCTCGTTGGCGGCTTGCTCGCCATGGCGGTGCCGATCGCGTCGGCGTATCTCATCGACACGGTGATTCCGGGTCACGACAAGAACCATTTGGTGCAGATCGGGCTGATACTGGTCGTGCTCACCGTGGCGGGCTTCGTGATGTCGTTTGTGGGTAATCTTGCCTTCAGCCGTTTTCAAGCGCGCGCCGGTACTGCCCTGCAATCGGCCATCATCGATCGACTCTTGCGCTTGCCTGTCGGCTTCTTTCGCCGGTATTCCGCGGGCGATCTCGCTTCACGAGCCAGCGCGGTGACACAAATCGATCAGCTCATTGCGAATAGTGTGTCGCAAGCGTTGGTAGGAAGTGTCTTTGCGCTCTTCAGCTTCGCTTTGTTGCTGTATTACGACTGGATACTTGGGCTCTGGGCTCTGGCCTTGACGGTGTTTTACCTGGCGGTTTCTCTGTTGCTGATCTGGCTGCAGCTGCACCAGGAACGGGGCTTGGCCAGGCTCGATGGCCAAGTGCAGAGCCTTACCCTGCAACTGGTCACGGGAATCGGCAAAATTCGCACCGCCGGGGCCGAAGACAGAGTCTTTTCGCGTTGGGCGCAACTTTTTTCGGGCATGCCCACTCGGGTATTGGCGGCAGCGCGCTCAGGCAACCTGCTGATCGCCTTCCATATCATGTACACGGTCATTCCCTTGATCGTGTTCTTCTTGATTTTAGGCAGGTTCCGCAGCCCCGATGAGGTGAATGTCTTTCTGCTGGGCGGGCTGGCTGCTTTCCTGGCGGCGTTCAATAATTTTCGGGATGGAACCAGCCAAGTTACACAGACCATCGTGGCGGCCTTGGCGGCTCAGCCTTTGCTGGAGCGAGCGCTTCCCATCTTGGAAGCCGAGCCCGAAGCGAATGTGGGCAAAGAAAACCCAGGACCACTCGCGGGCGCCATCGGAGTCCATGAGGTGAGCTTTCGTTACGAGGCCGACGGGCCATTGGTGCTGGAGAACGTGAGTCTGGTGGCAAAGGCGGGTGAGTTCATGGCGATCGTGGGCCCATCGGGCAGTGGCAAGTCCACTTTGCTGCGACTGCTGCTGGGCTTCGAAACCCCTTCCGCAGGGCGGATCACGTTCGACGGCAACGACCTCAGCGATCTCGATCTGCCTGCAGTCCGGCGTCAGATGGGTGTGGTGCTGCAAAACAGCCGATTGCTGCCGGGCTCAATCTACGACAACGTGGTGGGCGTTGCCGAGATCAACGATGACGAGGTTTGGGAAGCTCTAAGCCGAGTGGGTCTGCTCGAAGAGGTAGAACGCATGCCCATGGGTTTGCGCACGCTGGTGACCGAAGCCGGCTCGTTGTCGGGCGGGCAAGCCCAGCGCTTGCTACTGGCGCGTGCCATCGTTAGGCAGCCGCGGATCTTGCTTCTCGACGAAGCCACCAGTGCGCTCGACAATCGCAAGCAGATGCTAGTCACCGAAAGCTTGGAGCGCCTTTCCGTCACCCGGATCGTGGTGGCGCATCGCTTGAGTACCGTGGCTCGGGCCGATCGCATCGTGGTGCTCGACGCCGGCCGCGTGGTGGAAGAGGGCAGCTACGAACAATTGATGCACAACAATCGCTATTTCAAGCGGCTGGTGGCCGCCCAACTGCTGTGATCAAGCGTATTACATTTCTTGGGCGAGGGCGCCACGCGAACATCCAGTGTGTGTTGCAGCTAGCGGGTATCGGTCTGG
>JAJUJN010000511.1 GCA_029265335.1 Alcaligenaceae bacterium | reverse complement strand
TGATCTCTGCGACGATCCGGTCGCGATTCCAACCCGGCGCCAGGTGCTCGGCTTGCACGAAAGCATAGGCCTTGTAGGCTGCGTGTTCTACGCCTTGCGGTGGCAAGGGCATGCGCAACACCTTGAAAGCGGAGACAGTTTCGGCGATCTGTTGAAGATTCTGTTGGCGCTTCTGCGTCCATTCGGGCATTTGCTCAAGTTGGCGGCGACCCAGCACGGCTTGCATTTCCATCATGCGCCAATTGGTGCCAAAGCTCTCGTGCAACCAGCGAAACCCCGGCGGATGTTCGCGTTCGTACACCGCCTGCCAGCTTTTGCCGTGATCTTTGAACGACCACATGGTTTGCCACAGGGTCTTGTCGTTGGTGGTGACCATGCCCCCTTCTCCACCAGTGGTCATGATCTTATCCTGGCAGAACGACCACGCACCGATATGACCGATGCTGCCCACGGGGCGCCCGTGGTAGCGAGCACCGTGCGCCTGAGCGCAATCTTCGATCACTGCAATGCCGTGCTGGTTGGCCAGCGCCATGATCGGGTCCATGTCGCAGGGCCAGCCAGCCAGATGCACGGCGATGATGGCTTTGGTGCGCGGCGTGATCACTTTCGCAATGGTGTCGGCAGTGATGTTCTGGCTGTCGCGATCCACGTCGGCGAACACCGGTTTGGCGCCAGCGTTCACCACGCAGGAGGCAGAAGCGATGAAGGTGCGCGGGGTGGTAATGACTTCGTCGCCAGGGCCGATGTTGAGCGCTTTCAGCGCGAGATCCAGCGCCACCGTGCCGTTGGCCACGGCCACCGCGTGTTCGGTGTGGCACCAGGCCGCAAACTCCTTTTCGAACTCGCGACACTCCGTGCCAGTCCAATAATTCACCCGATTGGAAAGCAACACCCGCTGAACAGCTTCGGCATCTTCCGCGGTGAAGCTCGGCCAGGGAGAAAAAGGGGTGTTCAACATGCGATCAAAATCCTTCGACGTGGTGATGGTTGGCTCTCAAGCCTGAGCCACGGCGCCCGCTTCTTCCACACTACTGTCATTCTTCGCTTTTTCCTTGCGCCGGCGCTCAGCCTCACGTTGACGAATGAGCTCTTGGCGGTCGGATTGCAGGAGCACAAGTTCGTCGAAGATGGGCGCACGGTGATCGGCGGGGCGGCGCATGCCAGGTGGGAGGTAAGGGGTGTATTCCTCCACCAGGCGGCAGAGCTGCTGGCGAATGGTAAGCGGGTCGTTGTGGCGGCAAGCGGCCAGAAGCGCGTCGAGTTTGGTGTTGAGTTCCTTCCAACCCAGGTGCGATTCGTTGGCGAAATTGATGCGAGGATGGCGGCTGGGAGTGGTATTGCCGCCGATCAGCAGTTCTTCGTAGAGCTTTTCGCCATGACGCAGACCAGTGTGCACAATGGGAATCTGGCCCTGGGCGTTGCCCTCCCCCCTTTCACTCAAACCGCACAAAGAGAGCATGGTGCGCGCCAAGTCGAGAATGCGAACGGGCTCGCC
>JAJUJN010000402.1 GCA_029265335.1 Alcaligenaceae bacterium | reverse complement strand
GGCGGAGGGCGAAGCCCTGGTCACGCACGAAACCATTTCGGGATGGGGCGGCATCAATGAACGCGATGGCACCATCATCGAGCGCCGCCACGAGCTCGTGGGGCAGTCGTTCGCCAACAAGATTCTGGTGTTTCCGGGCGCCAAGGGCTCGTCGGGCTGGTCGGCGTATTTTCATATGACGCGGCTGAATGGCGTAGCGCCCAAGGCCATGATCTTTACCCGCATGACTTCCAAAATCGCGCTTGGCGCCGTGGTTACCCGCGTGCCGGCGATCACCGATTGCGACCTCGATCCGCTCGAGGTCATCGAAACCGGCGACTGGGTCAGGGTCGACGCTGACGCCGGCACTATCGTGGTTCAAAAGGGCAATACAAGAGCTGTAACACAGCAATAAACCCATCTCTAAAGGAGTGAGGAGCGATGACAACGAGCACAAAAAAACGGCCGTTATGGAACCGTGTGGCTTGCGGCGCTTTCGGCGCCAGCCTGCTGATGGCTGGCCTCGGCCAGCTTGCCCAGGCAGCCGAGACCGACGATGAGTTCGAATGGCCGCGTTACTTCAACATCATTACCCCCATCGTGGGCACGGCCAACCACTCGCTGGGCGTAGCTTGGGCATCGGAGCTTTCCGCCCAAACCAACACCCGAGCACGCGTCACCCCTGCGCCTAACGGCTATTCGCGCGTTTCGTGGCTGAATACCGGCGAGGGCCGCATCGCCATGTATCAGGCTTCGGATTATTTCGACCAGATGGACGCCAGCGAAGGTTTCGCCACACCTGAAGGGGGGCCCACCGACACCCGGTTGATCAATGTGAACATGATCACGCCCTGGGGCTACGTGGTGCGCGGCGACTCCAAGCTGCAGGAGATGAACGACGTCGAACCCGGCACCCGTCTGGCCTATGCCGCCAGCTCGTCGTTTCTTCTCACCGGCATCGATGCGCTACTGGCCTACCGCGATCTCGATCACGACGAGGTCACGCTGGTGGAAATCGGCAGTTACGGCGCCAATACTGCCATCATTCCCGAAGGGCGTGCCGACGTGGCCTTCACCTCGCCTCATTCGGGGCCAAGTTATGAGGCAGAGGCCGGCCCGCACGGCACCCGCTGGCTCGCCTTGCCCCCGCGCTCAGACGACCCTCAAGCCTACGACCGTTATCGCATGATGCATCCGGGCTACGTGCCCATCGAAACCATTTCGGGCGTGAAATCGGCACATGGTGTAGTCATGGACCACGCCTTCCAGACCAACCACGTGCTGGCCGACGAAGATCCCGAATTCGTCTATCAGCTCATCAAGTGGATGGACGAACAGCACGACAGCTACAAAGACGATTTCACCTACGCCTACATGATGACCACCGACAGTCTGGTGCGTTTTCTGGAAAGTGGCGCGTTGCAGCCTTTGCATGAATCCACCATCCGCTACCTGAAAGAAAAGGGGCTCTGGAAAGACAAGTATCAGGCGCGCCAGGACGCCCTGGTGGAATTGGCCCAGGAGCGTGTGGCCCTGTATCAGGAGGCGATGGCCGAGGCCAAGAAGCGCGGCTTGACCATCAGCCCCGCCAACGAGGAATGGGTAGCGCTGTGGGAGGAGTATCGCGACAAGCAAAGCGGCGGCAAATCGTACGGCGCCATGGTGTTGGCACTGGATAACTGAGCGAAATCGCACGGCTTCCCCAGCCGGTTGGCTGGGGAGTTTGAGCGACCTCAGTTGTTATGGCCATGGGAGGGCTCTCGCTCATGCGAGAGCCGCCATTGGTGTCGATTTTCGTGACACTGGGTTGGAGCCTGTCATTTCATGAAAAGCCCACAAGAAAACGAGCCGAATCGCGAAGGCGCTGCCTATATTCCGCCGGATCTGGCGGATCTCTCCGAGCAGCGATACCGAAGCATGCCTATGGCGGTGCGCGCGTTGGCCCTGGTCATGTCGTTCTGCGGGGTGGCGCTTGCGGTGGTGTATATCTTCGGCATCGTGCCGATTCTCGATATCACCTATTACTTTCTGCTCATGGCCATGTTCCTGCCGCTGGCCTTTCTGTTGCTGCCGGCCAGCAAGCGGGAGCGGCGCGTTTCGTGGTGGAGTTATTTACCGGCCGTGGCGGTATTCGGTTTGCTGCTGTTCCTGGCTTACCACGGTCGTTCCATCGTCTATCAAACCTGGGTGCCGGTGAGCGAGCCTTGGCAGCTCTGGGTGGCTGCGGCGCTCTTTGTGCTCATCCTTGAGGCTGCGCGTCGTTCGGGCGGATGGATCTTTCTGTGCATCGTGGTGCTGTTGGCTGTGTATCCCGTCTTGGCCGACCACATGCCAGGTATGTTGTGGGGTCCACCCACCACCCTTGAGCGCACCATTGCGTTCAACGTGTATTCGGGCGATGCCATGCTCGGCGTGGTTACCCGCGTGGTGGCCGAAACCATCATCGGTTTTTTG
>JAJUJN010000071.1 GCA_029265335.1 Alcaligenaceae bacterium | reverse complement strand
GGTTTCGTCAACGTACTGGCTCGCCGGCAGCGCTTTCTACTGATGGCCGATCTGATGTATGTCGACCTCACCGATATGAAGGGCTTCGGTCCACTGCACCTCGCGGGGGGACAGATCACGCTGCCGCACGCCGAAGTTCGCGTTGACAATCGGCTCTTCAATGCCGCCCTGAGCGCGGGCTATCGCTGGCACGATTCCGATCAACTCACCGTTGACGCCTTTGCTGGCGCCCGCTGGGTTCATACCTGGACCCGCGTCAAAGCCACAGTGCTCAACCGTTCGCTATCCGAGCGCAGTGATTTCGGTTGGGTGGAGCCGCTCGTGGGCGCACGGGCCCACCTTCGGGTCACACCAAAGTTCTCGGTGCTCGCCGAAGGCGATGTGGGCGGCTTTGGGGCAGGCTCACGCCTGAGCTGGCAGGCCATGCTGGCCTTCAACTACGGCATTACGCCGCGTCTTACCGCCTCGGCCGGCTACAAAATATGGTCGGTGGATTACCGCCACGACGGTCACGTGTTCGACGTTCGGCTCCAGGGGCCTGCGCTGGGCCTGACTTGGCGTTTTTGATGAACCTCTGAAGCCCCCAAAAGCCGTTGCGTCTGCTTGGGCCAAGAAGAAACAAGGCGGCGGCTGTTTTCTTACTCAGGCCCAGGATTCCCTTATGGAAGCATTGCTCGTTTCCACCGGCGTGGTTGCTCTCGCCGAGATTGGCGACAAAACCCAGCTGCTGGCCTTTGTTTTGGCGGCGCGCTTCAAGAAGCCGATCCCGATTGTTTTGGGCATCTTGGTGGCCACCTTGCTCAACCACGCCATGGCTGGCGCCCTGGGGGCCTGGATCACCACCGCTGTCAGCGCCGAACTGTTGCGTTGGGTGCTGGGTATTTCGTTCATTGCCATGGCGATCTGGACAATGATCCCCGACAAGCTCGACGAAAAAGACACTCGCATCACCAGTCGCCTGGGAGTGTTTGGCGCCACACTCGTGACCTTCTTTCTGGCCGAGATGGGTGACAAGACTCAAATCGCCACCGTGGCCATGGCCGCACATTACGCGGCGCCCGTGCTGGTCGTGATCGGCACCACCCTGGGCATGTTGATTGCCGACGTGCCGGCGGTTTTTGTGGGCGATCGTCTCTCGGCCAGAATTCCCATGAGGCTGGTGCATGGCATAGCGGCCGGCATTTTCTTGATACTCGGCGTGATCACCCTGTTGTCGGGCACATTTCGTTGGCCTTTATGAGGCCTTGAAAGGCCTGCTCAAAAAGCGGGAGCCGGCCAGGCCAAAACGCCAGGGGCGCTCTACCGCCTTGCTGATGCCGATGCGCGGCCCCTGCACGATATCCACGGGGCTGGGAGCCGCATGCAAAGCAAAGGGAGCATGATCCACGGTATGCCCATTCATATTCAGCGAAATGCCCAGGGCCTGCCCCACCCGACCGGGGCCGGCACAGAGTTGGCGCAGGACGTCCATGCCCCGGCGCTGCCGCATGATGTCGATACCGAATTCTGGTTCGATGGCGCGAATCAACACTCCCGCGCCATGACCGGCTTCGCGACACACGATATTGAGGCAAAGGTGTATGCCATACGAACGATACACATACGCCCGGCCTGGAGGGCCGAACATGGCCTGGTTCGACGGGGTGGGCCCTCGGTAGCTATGCGCCGCCGGGTCGTTGCGGTCGTAGGCTTCCACTTCCACAATACGCCCGCCCACGCCGTCGATCAGCAGGCTGGCGCCAATGAGCCGGGGCGCCACCACCCAGGCATCGTCGGCAAAATCATGGGGTTTGAGTAAAGGTGTTGCAAGCACGGTTGAGGTCATCAGCTATCCACTGCCGGCCATTCTATCTGGACTCGCGCCGACGATCCGTTGGCGTCTACCACCGCAATGGTGCTGAAGCCTCGACTGCGCAGCGGTACCGTGAGCTGATCATGCCAATGGGGTCCGGGCAGCGGACGCCCTTCGAGCAGCACGGTGTAGGGCGGCCTGCCCCCGTGCAGTTTGACCGTGAGTTGGGAACTCTCCGGGGTGAGGGCCACACGGGCGCCATTGGGCGGAAAAGCAATTTGCAGGTCGGCGTGACGTCGCGGCTGCGCGCCAAAATATTGCAAGGCCGATGGCAACTCGGCGTGCCGGGGAACAGTGGCGTCGATGGGTGGCGGTGGCAGAGGAACAGGAACGGCGCGCACGTGCCCGAACGCTTCGAAAAGAAGCGGCGCCGCAGCGTTCGCCCCCAAGGCGCCGGGCACCGGTGTACCGTCGGCACGCCCGGTCCACACGCCGATCACGTAACGGCCATCGAAGCCCAGGGCCCAGGCATCGCGATTGCCATACGAGGTGCCGGTTTTATACGCCACGCTGCCGGGCAGGCCATGTCCAGGCGGTGGCGAAATCTGTGCCAATAGATGCGCGACCAACCAGGCGTTGCGCGCGGCCAGAACCCTTTCGCGGGGGGCTTGAGCTTGGCCCTTCGTCCACACCAGCGGCGCCGCCTCTCCGTATTGGGCAAACATGGCGTAGAGCTTAACGAGGCCTTCCAACGAAGTGCCCACCCCGCCCAGACCGATGGCCAGACCGGGTGCTCCGCCCGGAAGCTGGGGCGCCACTCCGCTGCGCCGCAGAGCGAGCATGAGGCGTGCTGGGCCAAGTCGCTGCAAGAGCTGCACCACTGGCACGTTGCGCGACTGCTGCAGCGCACTGGCCACGGTCATCTCGCCCAAATAGCGACCGTCGAAGTTGGCCGGACGGTATTGACCGAAAGACATGGCCCGGTCTTGAATTCGCGTTTGCGCATGCACCAGCCCGCGCTCAAAGGCCAGGGCGTACACCATGGGCTTGAGGGTGGAGCCCGGCGAGCGCACCGCCTGAATCATGTCGACATGGCCCAGCCGTTGCTCTGCGCTCTCCAGCCCCGGCGAGCCTACGGCGGCCAACACCTCTCCACTTTGATGATCGGCCACCAAAATAGCGGCGGAGAGGTTGGCCTGACGCGCGCTCACAAAATGGCGGGTCAGCCGCTCGAGGCGAGCCTGCAAGCCGGCGTTGATGGTGAGCTGTGCCGGCACTTGGCCTTGCTGAGTGTGCCGTGCTGTGGCGTGAGCGGCCAGGCGCGGCAGGGCATGGCGCTGAAGAGGAGCCGCCACCGCCACTGCCCGTGCGGCCGCGACGGCTGAAATATCCCCCCTGCCAGCCAGGTTTTGCAGAATATGGTTGCGGGCGGCCAACGCCGCCTCGGCGTTGCGGTCGGGGCGGCGCGCTTCGGGCGCCTGAGGCAAAGCCACGAGCAGAGCAGACTCAGCCAAGGAGAGATGGCGTGGTTCCTTGCCCAGCCAGGCCAGTGAGGCCGCACGCACGCCTTCGATATTGCCACCGTAAGGCGCCAAATGCAGGTACAAATTAAGAATATCTCGCTTGCTCAGTTTGCGCTCCAGGGCCAGCGCCAATCTGAGCTGCCGCCACTTGCCATTCCATTGACCAGTGCCGCTGCCATCGAGCAGGCGGGCTACCTGCATGGTGAGCGTGGAGCCGCCAGAAACCACCCGACCATGGCGCAACGCCTGCCAGGCGGCACGGCCCAACGCCCAGGGATCCACTCCCACATGGCGCCAGAACCTCTGGTCTTCCCAGGCCAGCAAAAGCTCGATGAAGCCGGCATCCACCTCGGCGGGCGAAACCGCGAGTCGCCAGCGCCCGTCGGCCACTGGCCAGGCGCGCAACAGTTGCCCCGAGCGGTCGAGAGCTTCGACACCGGTAACAGGCACCAGCTCCGGCAAAGGTGTGCGGCTGATCCATTGATCAACCGCCACCGACACGCCGATCACCAGCGCCAGTGCGACCACCCATACGCGGCTTCGACGAGTCATGACCCAACCATGAGCTCACCGGTGTCGGTCCACGCCGAATAGCGCGGTTGGTACATATCCTCCACTTTGGCCGCCGGATAATGATAGTTGCCTGGCACCACCGCCCGCACCACATAGGCAAGCTGCACTGCGTTGGCTGAACGGATGTTGACCGCGGCCAGGAAGCGCTCCGCGCGGAATTCGGCAAACTCGACCGCCGTGGGCGACAGCCAGGGGAACGCCGAGAACTCGCCCACTTCGAACAAATGTGGGTTGTCGATCTCGAAGCCGGCCGGCAAGGGGTCGTCTACGATCAAACGGCCACCACGGTCGTGGAGCGGCTGAATCGTCAGCACCATCACATAGCGTTCTCCCGCCTTCACCTCGCCGCTGTGCGGCTCGCCGTCCAGCGTATACCGCTCGCGCTTGAGGGTATAGCCATTGCCACCTGCAGCTACCGGTTCGCGTGGCACCCCTCGCGTGAGAGCCTGCAGGCGCAGCGTGTTGCTACCCGGGTTGGCGACCGTCACCGGCCAATCCGTGTCTTCGGCGTTCCACAGCCACGGCCCCGACTGGGCCTGGCCGTTCACTTCCAGAACGTCGTCGGTCGTTGCGGGAGTGGCGGCCGCCGCCCATAGGCCCCAGCTCGCTTCTTGCGGCGAAAGCACGTCGCCACCCTCGGCCAGGCGTTGCTCCAACGCCTCGATGCTGATGGCGGAGCTGCCTACCTCATTGGCCAGCGCCAGTACCGCCGCGGCGTCGCGCCATAAGGTGCCGTAGTCCACCCGCCATCCGGCGGGTTCGTTATTTTCAGACTCCAACAGCATCTGCATGGCCAGCTCAAACAAACGATCCGAGCGTTCGCGCTCGTTCATCAAGGCCAGCGCCGCTCCCAGCTGAGCGCGCGCCAAAGGTGTCGCAAAGCCTTCGGCCTTTTCGTCGGCGTAATAGCGCAGGTCACCGATATTGGCCTGGCCCGCCTGCGCCAGCACCCACAAGGCGTATGCCAGAACCTCCCCGCCCTTTTTGAAGTCGCCGGCGTACGACAGCTGATTGCGCAGGTTGTCGATGGCGTTCTGCCAGGCGACATCGGGTACTTGCCAGCCCGCACGCCGCGCACGCAGGAGAAAGTCGGTGACATAAGCGCTCAACCAGGCGTCGCCGGCGTTCGCATCCCACATGCCGAAAGCCCCATTGGCCGCCTGACGAGCCAGGATCCGGTTCAGGGTGTGCTCGCGCGCTTCTTCGAGCTCGGCCGATTCCATGAGCTCGGCAGCGATCTCGGGAAAAGTGAGCAGCGGGGTGAGGCGCGACACCAGCTGTTCCGTGCATGCATAAGGATAGTTCAGCAATTCGCTCACCATCTGGGGCACGTTCAACGGGCCGTCGGTGCCCACGCTGAGCTGGAGCGAAGCCGTTGCCGGCAGGTAAGCCGCGAGCACATCGGCGTCGAATCGGTGAGTGTGCCCTGCCTCCAGCTCGAGCTGGAAGCTGTGACTCACTGCGGGGTCGAGGCTGCGCACCCCCAGCACCGCACTCCGCTCGATGGTTTGCCCATCGGGCGTTTGCATCAAGACGCGCATATGGGCATCGCCCACGCCGCCCGCTTGCAGTGGCAAATCAATAGTGACTCGCTGGCCTTCTGCCAAGTCCAGCGTTTCGGGAGCCTCGGCCTCCAGCTCCAGACCGTCGGCGCTGATCGCTACCGACATTTCGCCGGCCGGGCCTTGGACATGATCGAACGTGAGGTGCCATTGTGATTGGTCGCCCGGTGCGAGAAAGCGTGGGAGCGTGCTCTGAATCACCACCGGATCGCGCACCAGCATGTCTTGGGCAGCGGCGCCCACCGCATCCTCGTTCCAGACAATCGCCATGAGGCGCAACGTACCGTCAAACTCGGGAACCGGAATTTCCAGGGTCGCGGTGCCGTCAGGTTCGAGTGGCAAAGGCCCGGTGAAGTAAGTGGCCAGCACATCGGTGGGCAGCGCGGCGAGAGCGGCGATGTCTGCGCCACCTCCGCTGCGTATGCGGCCTTGAGCCCCTTCCCCAGCTTGAATCAAACGCCCATAAAGATCGCGCATGTCGACACCCAGACGGCGCTGACCGAAATAGTGATCGGCGGGGTCGGGCGCGGCAAATTGCGTGAGGTTGAGAATGCCGACGTCCACCGCGGCCAACGTCAGCCAGGTGTTGTCGAACCGTTGCGAGTGCTGAGAGGCGTTGGCCACGTTGCCTTCGCCGCCGGAGTTCGCAGGCTCGACTCGCACCCGGATTTCGGCGTTTTGTGCAGGCCGCACTTCGGGGGGCGCGTCGAAGCTTACCGAGAGGTAGCGGTCACCCGGGTTCACGGCGGCGTGAGCCAAACCTACAGCCCGCACCGGCTCGCGCGCAGCCTGGTCTACCGGACGGACCACCATGGCCGCCACGTAAACGCCAGTTCCCCAGTCGTCGGTGACTGGTATCGATACGAGGTTCTCACCTGCCACGACCGGCACCGCTTCCATGGTGACCAGGCGATCGGTCAGAACCATGACCAGCGCCTGGCCGTCAGCCTGAGCCTGAATGCGCACCTGAGCGGTGTCGCCCACCTGGTAGGAGTCCTGGTCGAGGGCCACCTCGAGCGCATCCGGAGTTTGGATGGCGTTTGCCGCCACCGCGCCGCCCACCCGAAACGGCACCGTGGTAACCGTGTAGGGTTCGCCGTGGTGTTCCACGCGCAGTTCGTAGCGCCCCCACTCCACCGGGTGGCTGATCGTTGAAGGCTGGTCGCCGAGCGCAACGGTGCCCGAGGCCACGGTATCGCGTCGCGTGAGAGGCTCCCACCGCCATTGCCCATGCAACTCGTACCACTGGTAGCGAGTTTCGAGGCGTTGCAAGGTGTAGGTGGCTTCGAGCGCCACGGGCTCGAGCTGCTCATTGAGCGCCATGAGCTCGAACTCTGCATTGCCGCCATCCGCCACTGTGCCATCGAACAGCGGCCGCACGCCCAAGGTGGGCCCGGCAGGACGCACAATGCGTTCAAGCTGACGTTCCACCGGCCGGCCCGAATCCTGAATCACCCTCACACTGACCCGTGCACGTGCCGGTTGCGATGGCTGCAGCGCTGGCGGCAGCACCAAAGGAAAAGTCGTGATGCCGTCGGCGTCGGTATTGGCGATGCCGTCGATCGACTGCCGCTGCGCACGACCCGGATCGGCGGTGGGCCCAAATCGATAGCCGGGCCAGTCTTCGAGCGTGCTCAAAGGTTGCACCATCACTTCTGCTTCTACGGCCAGGCCGGCCGCCGGCACCCCGAACAAGGTATCGGCCTGAACCTGCACGGTGGGGGCGCTGCCCTCCGGGTTGAGGAGCTGTTGGGGCAGTTCAAGGCGCACATCGATCCGCTCGGGCAGGAAATCTTCCACCCAGAAGGTTTGGCTTACCAGAGGCTCGTCGTTGGGGTCGAGCCCTGCTTCGAGCCGCCAGACTCCGCGCGGAGCGTCCGTGCCGATCTGAACCTTGACCACATGACCACCGGCTTCGCCTTGCGAGCGGTACTCCTGCCACCAGATCACGCCATCGGGACGGCGCACGGTGAGCGCCACCGGGAGCTCGGGCAAGGCAAACCCCTGATCGTCGCGCACCAGCACCGTGGCGTTGAAGGTATCGCCAGGGCGATACACGCCGCGGTCGGTGGCCACGAAAAGATCGACCGCACCGCTGCTTTCACGGCCAGCAACCCCGCGGTCGGAAAGATCCCAGGCCGGTTCGGTGAGCGAAAGAAAGGTGAGGTCGTTTTCACCGTCGCGCACCACCACCATGGCAGGAGAGGTTTGACCTTCGCCACGCAACAGCCCGGCGTCGAAGTGCGCCACGCCGCTGTCATCGACCACACGAGTGGCCACCACGCGGTTGGCACGATTGATCAACTGCACCTCGGCTCCCACAGCCGGCGCCACGTCGTTGAGCTTGCGCACGAATACGTGCAGGCCATCTTGCCCATCGAGTGCCGCAACGCCCAGGTTGGAAACCACAAACCACTGCACTGCCCCGGCTTGTTGCCATGGTTCAAGACCAGGCTCCATGGCCTGCAGCGCATAGATACCGGGCATGGTGTGAAGCTCTTCGCCGAGTTCGTGCAGCGGCAGGCGTGTCGTGACTTCTTGGTTGAGATTGAGCTCAACCTCGGCGCTGCCCTGCCACACCAACTCACCGATATCGTCGGACAACATCTGCCTGCGCCAGTTGGGCAGGCGCGCATCGAGCAGCAAGCCCTCTTGGGCGGCGCGCACCAAATTGCGATCGACCAGGCGATACAGCGCCAGCTCGATGCGATCAAGATTCACCGTTTGCACGGGAATTGCCGCTTGGGGCGAAGACGGCAGCACATAGGCATTACCCGCAAAACTCACGGTGGGTGAACGGTCGCGCACGTATTGGGTGAGCGTGACCGACTTGCGCAAGGCTTCGCCCGACGCCGCCGGCAACCCCGCTCTCAGCGTGACGGTATAGCGTTCGCCGTGCTCAACCCCTTCGATGCACAGTTGCTGATCTTCGGCGGCTACCACCAGCTGATCGTTACTCAGGGCCACGTAGTCGTTGTAGTTCACCCCGCCCGCCACCAACGGCTCCGAGAAGTAGGCGCAGATTCTGGGCATGGCCGAATCGGCTTCGACATCGTGCTCAACCACCCGAAAGCCGTATTGCCCCACGACGCGATCGAGTTCCGCCTGCAGACTCGCACTGGGCGCCAGCGACTCGGCCAGTCGCAAGGGCGCTATGGCATCGCGCCCTCGGCCCTGAGCCTCAAGAGCAGTGGCCAGTTGCTGCAGTGCTTCTACCTGCTGGGGGACCGAGCCGGCACGCAACCAAGCGTTAACGGCCGCAGCTACTGCCC
>JAJUJN010000325.1 GCA_029265335.1 Alcaligenaceae bacterium | reverse complement strand
GGGGCACAATCCCGAAACGCCGCTCTGGTTGCCGATCGATGCAAAATTCCCCCGAGAAACCTTCGAACGCCTGCTGATCGCCGAAGAAGACGGCGACGAAGCCAACATACGTCAGGCGGCAACGGCGTTGGAGCGGGCGGTGGAGGTAGAAGCCAAGCGCATCGCCAGCAAATATGTGATGCCGCCGCACACCACCGACTTTGCGGTGATGTTTCTGCCCACCGAAGGCCTCTATGCCGAAGTGTTGCGCCGTCCAGGGTTGTTCGACCGCCTGTCGGCGCTGCGCATCACCGTAGCCGGCCCCAGCACACTGGCGGCCATGCTCAACAGTTTGCAAATGGGCTTTCGCACCTTGGCGATCGAACAGCGTTCGGCCGAAGTGTGGCAGGTGCTGCGCACCGTCAAAACCGAGTTCGATAAATTCGGTGAAGCCCTCGCGCAGGTCAAACGCTCGCTCAAAAGCGCCAGCCAGCGCATCGGTCAAACGGAGACGCGGACACGGGTCATGTTGCGCAGCCTGCGCGCCGTCGAGGCACTGCCGGGTGCCCCCGATGATGCCGAGAGCCCTACGCTCAACGACGATCCGGATTCTCCGTCCGTCACACCGTGATCGCCGTCTTTTTCCTCATTTTTTCTGGAGTTTCGCCATGACTCAGGACCAACTCAAGCAACAGGCAGCCGACGCAGCATTGGAATACGTAGATTCGCTGCTCGATGAGCCTGCGGTGATCGGTGTGGGCACGGGCTCCACGGCTGACCGCTTCATCGATGGCCTGCCGAAGCTGCGCGACAAATTGCGTGGCTGCGTGGCCAGTTCAGAACGCAGCGCCGAACGCCTGAGCCGCCACGGTTTGCCGGTGCTCGACTTGAACGATGTCGAGAGCATGCCCGTTTACGTGGACGGGGCAGACGAGATCGACAGCAATCTGCACATGATCAAGGGTGGCGGCGGCGCACTCACCCGCGAGAAAATCGTGGCTTCGGTGGCGGAGCGCTTCGTGTGCATTGTGGATGGCTCCAAAGTGGTGGATAGCCTGGGCGCCTTTCCTTTGCCTATCGAGGTGATCCCCATGGCCAGGGCGGCCGTCGCCCGGCGCTTGGCGGCCTTGGGCGGGCGGGCAGCGCTGCGTGAGGGCTTTGTGACCGACAACGGCAACCAGATTCTGGATGTTCGGGGTTTGCGCATCATCGACGCGCAGTCGTTCGAGCAGCAGGTCAACAACATTCCCGGCGTGGTCACTTGCGGGCTGTTTGCCCTGGCCGGTGCGCAATTGGCTATGGTGGCCACGAGCAAGGGCGTACGCCGTTTGCAGGCGCCACAGTGGGACGTGGGTTAAGGCGTCTTTTAGCCAGCCAAACCGCTCGTTTAGCCTGGCAGCAGGTGCAGCACTGCGGAGTGCCCGGCCTGCCGGGCCATGCGCAAATTCAGGCAGCGCACGGGAAGACGGCCGATTGCTGGGCCATCAGGCGCACGCCCACGGTTGAGCCTACGTCGTAGGGCTGGAGGCTGGGAGCCAAGGCCAGGACACGGCAACCCGAGGGCAGCTGCAGCGTGTAAAGAAACTCGGCGCCCCGGAAGGCACGCGCCAGCACCTGGGCGCGAACTTCGCTTTCGGGGTCGAGCGCGACGGCGTCGGGACGAATCAAAACCTCGAAACTGCGATAACCATTCAGATGAGTGTGCGGTAGCGGCGTGAGCTCGCCCAGTTCGCTGCACACGCAATGATCGGCCAGCAGGGTGGCAGGCAGCAACACGCCTTCGCCGATGAAGCTGGCCACGTAACGGTGAGCCGGCTCGTGGTAGATGGCGTAGGGGGTGTCCCATTGCAGCAGCCGGCCTTCGGCCATCACGCCCACCCGGTCGGCCACCGCGAAGGCTTCGCGTTGGTCGTGGGTGACCAGGATGGCAGTGGCGCCGGCGCGCTTGAGGATATCGCGCACCTCTTCGGCCAGACGTTCGCGCAGGGTGACGTCGAGATTGGAGAAGGGCTCATCCATCAGCATGAGGCGGGGTTCGGGCGCGAGCGCCCGGGCCAGTGCAATGCGTTGCTGTTGGCCACCCGACAGCTCGTGAGGATAGCGTTCGGCAGTATCGCCCAGGCCTACGAGATCGAGCATATCGGCCACGCGCGCTTTGCGTTTGGAGCCCTTGAGATGACGCAAGCCGAAGGCGATGTTGTCGGCCACTGTGAGATGGGGGACCAGCGCATAATCCTGAAACACCACCCCGATGCGTCGTGCCTCCGGAGGCACTCCACCACCTTTGGCGGCTACGCGTGAGCCGGCCAACAGGATTTCGCCGCTGCGCAGCGGCTCGAAGCCAGCAATCGCGCGCAGCACGGTCGTTTTGCCACAACCCGAAGCGCCCAGCAAACAGCCGATTTCACCTTCGGCGAGGCGGAGTGACAGATCGGAGACAACGTCGGTTGCCTCGTAACCAACGGCAATCGAACGGAGATTGAGCATCATTCTCATTCCGGAACAGTGATGGGTGCATTATGCACTGAATTGGTGCTTTATGTGGTGCGACCCGGCGATCTATCGGTTTGACGCACCAGCAGCATCACGGGTAACAGGCCCACCAATACGATGAACAGCGCCGGCAGGGCGGCACGCTCCCACATCGATTCAGTGGTGAGCTGGAACACTCTTACCGCCAAGGTATCCCAGCCAAAACTGCGGGTCATGAGGGTGATGGGCATCTCTTTCATCACGTCAACGAACACCAGCAGAAAGGCGGCGAGCAGGCCGGGTCGCAGCAAGGGCAAGTGCAGGCGTCGCAAGGAACCCAGGGCGCTCAAACCCAGAGAACGGGCGGCATCTTCCTGGCTCCGGCTGATGCGCTGCATGGCGCTGTCGGTGGCCTGAAACGCCAGCGCCAGAAAGCGGGCGGTGAGGGCCAGCAACATGGTCACCAGTGTGCCATTCAGAATTTGATAGCCGGTGAAGCCAAAGAAGCCGGCGGCGTGCACCAGGCGCGCATCGAGCCAGGCGATGGGAATGAACACGCCCACGGCCAGCACAGTGCCGGGTACGGCGTAGCCGAGAACGGCGACGCGCGTGAGCCAGAGTGTGGCGAGGTCTTGAAAACGTCGCTTGGCCCAGGCCAGGGTCAGGGCGCACAGCACTGCCACCACGCCGGTGAGCACCGCAAGTT
>JAJUJN010000373.1 GCA_029265335.1 Alcaligenaceae bacterium | reverse complement strand
GTCGATGAACTCGACGGGGGTGCCGGCGGGCGCCATCACGCCGTACCACATGTCAACTTCGATATCCCCGTAGCCGAGCGAGCTGAGCGGGGGCACGTCGGGCAGCAGAGGATGCTCCTCGGGCGAACTGATGGCCAACGCGTGGATGCGGCCCGATTTCACATGCTCCAGCGCCACGTGGATGGGCAGGAACATGATGTCGATTTGCCCACCAAGCAGATCGGCCAGTGCGGGCCCGGTGCCGCGATAGGGAATGTGGGCCATATCCGTGTCGGTACGAGCCATCCAGAGCTCGGTGGCCAAATGGTGCGGGGTACCGTTCCCCGGCGACGCGTAGTTGAGTTCGCCCGGGCGCTCTTTGGCCACTTCCACCAGTTGCTCAGCCGATTCGATTCCTGACTCGGCGGCCGACACCA
This sequence comes from Alcaligenaceae bacterium, assembly GCA_029265335.1. Classification (GTDB taxonomy): domain Bacteria; phylum Pseudomonadota; class Gammaproteobacteria; order Burkholderiales; family Burkholderiaceae_B; genus Verticiella. Next base: position 2,300 of record JAJUJN010000373.1, on the reverse strand, counting down.
GCATGAGCTGTCCCCAGCTGGTCTGAGCCACGGCGTCGAGGTCCTCGACAGGGTCGAAAGGCAGCTGCGGGAACAGCGACGCATTCATGATCACGGTATTGACGGTGACGAGGAGCGTGGTGCCGTCGGGGTCGGCCCGCACCACGTCATGGGTGCCGATGTTGCCGGATGCACCCGGCTTGTTTTCCACCACCACCGCGCGGTCGAGGCGTTCTGCCAAATGAGGCTGCAGTTGGCGCGCGATGATATCGATGCCGGTGCCCGGGGTGAAGGGCACGACGAGACGCAAGGGAGCGTCGGTGTTGATCTGTTGCGCTGCGGCGGGCAGGGCAGCGCCGGCCAGGGCCATGGCGGCCACGCCGAGGGTGAACTTGCGGAACATGATGACTCCATCTGTTAGTGTGCTAACACAAAGATTGTAGCCTACCGCGACGGTCCTGGTGAGCTTTGCGACGGCAGTTGTGGCGCTTGTGGCGGCGCCACCTCGGCACGGGCATCGGCTTCGAGCGCGTCGCACATCTTGTTGAGCAGGCGCATCAGGGTGTCCTGTTCAGCAGGCTCCAGGGGCGAGGTAAGCCGTTGCAAGGCCCGGCGAGCCAGGGGCCGCGCCTGAAGAAACAGGTTCTCGCCCTCGGTGGTAAGGGTTAATGAAAGGCGTCGGCTGGGGGCTTGAGCCTGGCGTACCACGAGGCCGCGTGACTCCAGCCCGCGGGCCACGCGCAAAATGGTGACCCGGTCGAGGCCCATGGCGCGCGCCAGAGTGGATTGGTCGATGCCGGGGGCGTGATGAAGCACGTACAGGGCGCCATATTGCGCGGGAGTCAGGCCAATGGCGGCACATTCACGCTCGAAGATCGCCACGGAAATTCGGTGGGCTCGTCGCAGCAAAAAGCCCGGTCGTTGGTAGAGTTCGAAGAAAGCGTCCACGCTGGTCATCAAAAACGTCAAGGAATGGTCGGTAGGCGCGCCAAGCTCAGTGGTCTCAGCCGCCCGGGTATTATGTAGAACTTGGGGGTCGTAGCCTTGTGGCCCCGCGGTTGTTGTTGATTGGGGAGTTGTCGTGTCGCGTTGGTCTACCTTGCCCGATGCCAGCAGTAGCCATCATTGGCAGGAAGCGAGCGATCGCGACCCCACCACGTCGCCGCGCTGGTTCGCGGCGCTTGAGCAAAGTGGTTCGGCAGCTGCCGACACCGGCTGGCAGCCAATGCATCTGCAGTCCGATTCGGGTGTGGTTGTACCACTGTATGCCAAGGCTCATTCATTTGGCGAATACGTCTTCGATCATGGTTGGGCCGATGCCTCCGAAAGGGCGGGCCTGCGCTATTACCCCAAACTGCTCACGGCCGTGCCGTTCACGCCATCGCAGGGGCGACGTCTGCTGGGCGCCGGCGACGACCGGGCGGCAAGCGCGCAAGAAGCCTTTGCCGCCGTGCAACAGGTGGCGGAGCGCGGTGGGCTTTCGTCGTGGCATGTTCTGTTTCCGGAGCCAGACGAGCTCGACGCCTGGCAGAGTACCGGCATGCTCCACCGGCTGGGCTGCCAATACCATTGGTTCGATCGTCAATATGGCGATTTCGACGGATTCATTGGTACATTTCGCCAGAGTCGGCGCAAGACCGTGCGCCGCGAACGACGCCTGGTGGTGGAGCAGGGCGTGAGTGTTGAAGTGCTGGAAGGCAGCAACATCGAAGCCCGTCATTGGCAGGTGTTCGAGCAGTGTTATCGCATGACTTACCTCAAGCGTTCGGGGCATGGCGGCTATTTCACTCCCGAGCTGTTTCCGCTGCTGGCACAGAACTTGACCGACCGCGTGGTGATGATGCTGGCTGTGTATCAGGGCGAGTACGTGGCCGCTGCGCTCTATCTGAAATCCGACCGTACTTTGTATGGACGTTACTGGGGCTCGCTCGAAGACTTCGACCAACTGCACTTCGAGCTTTGTTATTACCAGGGCATCGACTATTGCCTGCGGGCAGGATTGCAACGTTTCGACGCCGGCGCACAAGGCGAGCACAAAGTGCTGAGAGGGTTCGAGCCAGTGCTCACGCATTCGTTTCACTGGCTCGCCGAGCCACGTCTGGCCGACGCGGTGGCCAACTTTCTGGTGCAGGAGCGCGAGCACGTGGAACATTACGCAAGCGCCTTGCGCCAAGACCTTCCCTTTCGTCGCGACACGCCCAGCTAGGGGCGGGTCGGCCGACTCATCCTGGGGTGGCGTGCACGGAGGCACGTTGCCCCGCACCTCATCATTGCAGGAGTATTCATGCAAGCACCGCCTTCGCCTCTCGGCATATTGCTTT
>JAJUJN010000386.1 GCA_029265335.1 Alcaligenaceae bacterium | reverse complement strand
CGTGGGCGCAGCCGGGATGAAGGGAGACATGTTGCCGCAGCCGAGCACAACCCGGCATGGTGAAGCACGGCCGGTGAAGCACGGCCGATGAAGCGCAGCCCCACACTGCAAGCGTACTGGGAATTACCCTAGGTTGCCGAAATTTGTTCGTGTCAAACGATTGCCATGAGTTAAAAACGAAGCTACACGAACTATTCGTTCAACGTGTGAAGTATCCGGGTGTTGCCCGGCAACAAATCAAATCAAACACGTTCAGGAGACTCCCCCATGCTACGCGCCGCTCTTGCTCTGGCTGGCCTCGGCCTGTCATTGGCCATAACCCCTCCGGTCATGGCTCAGGCCGATAACTATCCCAACAAGCCGATCAATGTGATTGTCACCTTTCCCCCGGGTGGCTCCGCCGATACCGTGATGAGGTTGCTGGGGCCCGAGGTGGCCAAGGAGCTGGGGCAGCCGCTCATTATCGAGAACCGGCCAGGAGCCGGCGGGCATATCGGCATGTCCGCATTGGCAGAAGCCAAGCCCGACGGCTACACCATTGGCGTTGGTGCGGCGGGCGCCATGGCCATCAACCGCATGTTCTATCCCGAGCAGAACTTTGAGGCGCTCGAAGAACTGGCGCCGTTCACCTATCTGGCCGATATTCCGTTTGTCTGGCTGGCCCGCGAAGATCTCCCGGTCGACAGCGTGGGTGAGCTGGTCGAGTGGGTGAAGGCCGGCAACCTGGTGTCGGCTGGGCACGGGGGCAATGGCTCGGCCATGCATTTGTCCATTGCGCTGCTCAACGAAATGGAAGATATCGATCTCAACATCATCGCCTACAAGGGTAGTGGGCCGGCTGCCACCGACACCGCCGGCGGCCAGGTCGACGTCTCGGTGGTGGACATCCCCTCGGCCTTGCCTCATGTGCAGTCGAATCGGGCCAAGATCATTGGGGTGACTACAGCCGAGCGCCTGGCCGACCGGCCCGACCTGCCCACGGTCAATGAGTCGGTGGATGACTACGTGTCCACTGGATGGTTCGGCATGGTGGCCCCAGCAGGCACGCCTCAGCCCATTTTGGAAAAACTGCATGCTGCGTTCGAAAAGGTTCTCACGAACCCTGAGATGCTCGAGCGTGGCTATGATCTGGGCGTATACCTCAAACCCATGACGCCCGAGGAATACACGCAGTTCATCCGCGACGAAACCGACAAATGGGAAGCCGTCATCGAAGCTACGGGAGCGCGTCCCAGCTGATCGCTTGGCGGGTCTGTGTTTCACACGACGGGCGCTGCGGCGTCCGTTCGTGTTTTGAAGGAGTGAAGTATGCGAGTTCCTTTGCGTATTGGCGATCGTTTGGTAGACGCCGCAAATGGCAAAACCTTTGTGCGGCGCAATCCGGTGTCGGGAGAGGTGGCCAGCGAAGCGGCGGCGGCCACGCCCGACGACGTTCAGCTAGCGGTGGCCGCGGCGCAGACTGCGTTCGAAACCTGGTCCGAAACCGGCCCCAATACCCGGCGGGCCGCCATCAACGACGTTGCTGCCTTGTTGGCCAAACGCGCCGACGCTCTGATTGATGCCATGGTGGCAGAAACGGGCACGTCTTTGGCCTGGGCCCGCTTCAATGTGCAGGGTTCCCAGGTGCTGCTGCGCGAAGCGGCGGCAATGGCCACCCAGGTGGGGGGCGACGTGGTGCCGTCCGACAAGCCCGGGTGTCTGGCCATCACCGAAAGAGTGCCAGCCGGCGTGGTGGCCTCCATGGCGCCCTGGAACGCGCCGCTGCTGCTCGGGCTGCGTGCCATCGCCATGCCGCTGGTATGCGGAAATTCCGTGGTCTTCAAGTCGTCTGAACATTGTCCGGCTTCGCACCACCTCATGGGCGAACTCTTCATCGAAGCGGGTCTGCCGCCGGGTTTGGTCAATGTGATCTCGCACGACCGTGCCGACGCACCCGAGGTCGTGGAAGCCTTGGTGGCCCACCCCGACGTGCGCCGCGTGAACTTTACGGGCTCCACGCAAGTGGGTCGCATCATCGGCCGGCTGGCTGGGCAGTACCTCAAACCGTCGTTGCTCGAGCTGGGCGGCAAGGCGCCGCTGGTGGTGCTCGCCGACGCCGATCTCGATCTCGCGGTAGAGGCCGCCGCCTTTGGTGCGTTCATGAACCAAGGTCAGATCTGCATGTCCACCGAGCGCATCGTGGTGGATGAATCTGTGGCCGATGCCTTCGTCGAAAAGCTTGTGGCTCACACTCGCAGTCTGCAGGCGAGGGCGCCACAAGAGGGCAAAGCTCTGGCCGCACTCATCGATGTCGCCGCCGCCGATCCCGTGCGTGAGCTGATCGAAGATGCACAGGCGCACGGCGCCACCTTGCATATGCCCTGGCAGCAAGAAGGCCCGATCGTCCAGCCCATGGTGCTCGACGGCATAACATCCGAGATGCGCATCGATCACGAAGAGTCCTCAGGCCCAGTGGCTTCTGTGGTGCGTGTGGCCAACGAAGACGAAGCGGTGCTGTTTTTAGTCGATTTGTAGTGCACGGATTTATCACTCAAATTCTGGATGTAGATGGCACTCAGCGAGAGTATCTGTGTTGATTTCGTTGTTGCCATGTAGGTATCTAATTCCGCG
>JAJUJN010000506.1 GCA_029265335.1 Alcaligenaceae bacterium | reverse complement strand
CGAGGTGACTGCGCGTCTGCAGGCTTAGCCTACGCTCGCCTGGTTGGCGTCGTCGCCGAGATTTTCATTCATTCCATTCGACTGAACACGATCGTAGAACCCATGAGCCATCCGTTTGCCGAATATCGCCGCTTGTTTCCCATACTCGAACACGCGGCCCAGCTTTCCAGTTGTTCACAAAGCGCCATGAGTTTGCCTGTGCGCGACGCCATCCACGAATATCTCAGCGGCTGGGAAACCAAGGGAATGGATTGGGGCGGCTGGATGGAAGGTGTCGATGGCGCGCGCGCGGAGTTTGCCCGCTTGATTGGCGCCAATACCGACGACGTGGCCGTGCTGTCGTGCGTGTCAGACGCGGCATCGAGCGTGGTGTCTGCACTCAGTTTTCCTGAAGAGCGTTCCGGCATCGTAGCGAGCACCCTGGATTTCCCGTCGCTGTGTCATGTTTGGCTGGCGCAGGAACCGCGCGGCGCAAAAGTGCACTTCGTGGAGGGGGTGCCGGGCGCTACAGCTGCGGCAGAGCCATTGGCCGCCGCGGTGAAGCAAGATACGGCGCTGCTCGCCATCTCGCACGCCTCTTTCTACGATGGTCAGCTCACCGATCTGGCCATCACGGCCCAGGCTGCCCAGCGGCATGGTGCGCTGCAATTCGTCGATGCCTATCAATCGGCAGGCGCGGTGCCCATCAATGTGCAACGCGATGGCGTGCATGTGCTGGCCGCCGGCGCACAGAAGTATTTGCTGGGCATCCCCGGCATCGCCTTTCTGTACGTGGCGCCGGATTGGGCGAAGCGTCTGCAGCCGGCCATGACCGGCTGGTTCGGTCGTACCCAGCCTTTCGCCTTCGACCCCAAAACGCTGGACTTTCCACCCACTGGGGTGCGTTTCAATACCGGCACCCCGCCTATGCTGCCAGCCGCGGCCGCCCGTGCGGCGATGGGCCTGCTGAACGAGGTTGGGGTAGAGCCTGTGGCCGAGTGGTTGGCCGTGTTGTCGCAGACCATTCTCAGCGAGGCCGATGCCACCGGACTCGAGGTGGTGAGCCCGCGCGATCTGGCCGCCAAAGGCGGCACCACGGCTATTCGGGTGCCCGAAGCGAGCAAGATGGAGCAGGCTATGGCGGCTGAGGGTTACATCGTGTCGGCGCGCAACGACGTCATTCGCATTGCGCCTCATTTCTACAATAACGAAGACGAGGTCACGGGTGCGGTGCGCACTCTGGCTCGGCTGATGAAACCATGAGTACAGGCTACGCCATGACGACAACCTTGGCTCCCACCGCCGCCCTCAACCCCCTGTCGCATTGTGTGAGTGCAGTGGTGGCGGTGTCCGCACAAGACGCTTACCACTATCTGATGGATGGAATCGCCCTGGGCGAGTGGGCCCTGGGCTCCTTCCACACTCAGGAAGTGGGTGAAGGGGTGTACCTGGGTCGTTCGCTGTTCGACGATCAAGAGGTATACGTGCGCCCGGTGGGCGACCCTGCCAATTGGCGGATCGATTGGCATGTGGGGAGCGCCCCTCAAGAGCTGCAGCCGCGTATTGCCGCTACGGTGGTTCCTGGCCCCGCGGCGGGGCT
>JAJUJN010000295.1 GCA_029265335.1 Alcaligenaceae bacterium | reverse complement strand
CGTTGCGCTTTTTCATTGTGAGAAATCATTAACGAATAGAGAAGAATTTAGCCGAAGAAAACCTCTCCGACTCCGACCACGCGTTGGCGCGACTGTATACTGCTCTCAAAACCGTGCCGCCCTACGAACTAGGTGTGGATTGGAGCGAGCCGCATGCCGAGGCTTTTGCCGCCGCCATGAACGACGACTTCAATACCTCCGAAGCCGTGGCGCAGCTGTTCGAGCTGGCGGGCGAGGTCAACCGCAGCCGCGACGCTCGCCTTGCTGGCCAATTGCAGGGCCTTGGCCGTGTGTTGGGCCTGCTCGAGCGTACGCCCGACGCCTTTTTGCAAGACCTTACCGGTTTGCCGTCGGCACTGTCGGTCGAAAGCATCGAAGCGCGCATTGCCGAGCGTGCCGAGGCCAAGTCCAAGCGCGATTTTGCGCGCGCTGACGCGCTGCGAGCCGAATTGCTCGAAGCAGGCATCGTGCTCGAAGACCGTCCCGGCGGCCTGACCGAATGGCGGCGCGCCTGATGGAGGGCTCACGCAAGCCTCACTATTGGGATGCCGCTGTGGCAGAGCTGATGGCGCGTGATCGCATATTGCGGCGCGTGATTCCCGAACACCCCGAAGTGCATTTGGCCTCGCGCGGCGAGCCCTTTCTGACTTTGGCGCGCGCCGTGGTGGGTCAGCAGATTTCCGTCAAGGCCGCGGACGCGGTGTGGGGACGCTTCATCGCGCTGGTGGGCGAACGTCCGCAGCCGCCCGCGGTGCTCAACCAAACCCCGGAAGCTCTCCGGGCTGTCGGTCTGTCGCGCCGCAAGGTAGAGTATGTGCTCGACCTGGCGGCGCACTTTGAAGCCAACAAGGTGCATCCTCAGCAGTGGGCCGAGATGCCCGACGAAGCTATCATTCGCGAACTCACGGCAATTCGCGGCATTGGTCGCTGGACCGCCGAGATGTTTCTTATTTTCAACTTGCGACGTCCTGATGTCCTGCCACTCGATGATGCTGGTCTGGTCAAGGCCATTTCTTTGCATTACTTCAGTGGTGAGCCGGTGTCACGGTTCGAAGCGCGCGAAGTGGCCCAGGCCTGGCGGCCCTGGAGCACCGTGGCAACGTGGTATTTGTGGCGCAGTCTCGATCCTGTCGCCGTGGAGTATTAATGGGTAACGCTTTTCTAGAATTCGAACAACCGCTGGCGGAGCTCGAAGCCAAGATCGAAGAGCTGCGCTATGTGCAGGCGGATTCCGCCGTCGATATTTCCGAAGAAATCAATCGGCTGCAGCAAAAGAGCCAGTCGCTGGCCAAAGAGATTTACGCCAAGCTCACCCCCTGGCAGGTAGCCTTGGTGGCGCGTCATCCGCAGCGGCCCTATACCTTCGACTACGTGCGGGCCATCTTCACCGACTTCCATGAGTTGCATGGCGATCGCATGTTTGCCGACGACCAGGCCATTGTGGGCGGCTTGGCTCGGTTCAATGGGTTTCCGTGCATGGTGATCGGGCATCAGAAGGGTCGCGACACCAAAGAGCGGGCCATGCGCAATTTCGGCATGCCTCGGCCCGAAGGCTATCGCAAGGCGCTCCGCCTCATGCGTTTGGCCGAGAAGTTCGAGTTGCCGGTGTTTACGTTTGTCGACACTCCGGGGGCCTATCCGGGGGTAGATGCCGAAGCGCGAGGCCAGTCAGAGGCTATCGGTCGCAACCTGTATGCCATGGCGGAGCTCAGGGTTCCCATCGTTTCCACCATCATCGGTGAGGGTGGCTCCGGCGGTGCGCTGGCCATCGCGGTGGCCGACACCGTGCTCATGCTGCAATACGCAACCTATGCGGTCATTTCCCCCGAAGGGTGCGCATCCATTCTTTGGCGGAGTCAAGACAAAGCGCCCGACGCTGCAGCGGCACTCAACATCACCGCCGCCCAACTCAAGAATCTGGGGCTTATCGACCGGGTGATCAACGAGCCGGTGGGCGGCGCTCATCGCGACCCGCAAGTGATGGCTCGTCTGCTCAAGCGCGCGCTCACCGACAGCCTGCGGCACTTGTCGGACTTGCCGGTGGACGAGTTGCTGGAGCGTCGCCTTGAGCGACTCGAAGGCTATGGTAGTTTCAAAGTAGTCAAGGCCTGAACCGGCGGCATGCGCAGCACGCCAGCTGGTGCAGGGCCCAACCCCTGAGAACCGTTCGTGACGCGCAATTCCCATTCACCCGCCGAGCCTCAAGAGGTGCTGGCGGCCTGGTGGCTCGCCTGGATGCAAAGTGCTCAGAGGGCGCAGCAAGGTCAAGGCAGGGTGGCCGGCCTGGCCTTGGGACTGAGCGGGGGCCCCGATTCGGTGGCCCTGGCGGCGGCGCTGGCGCCAATGGCGCAGGCGGCTCAAGTGCCGCTGCAGTTTTGGCATGTGCATCATGGTTTATCCGATCTGGCCGACACTTGGCAGCGCACATGCGAGCAGCTGGCATCACATTTGCACGTGCCGATACGGGTACGGCGCGTGGTGGTAGCCGCCCGCAGCCAACGAGCTCACGGCATTGAAGCTGCCGCCCGTCACGCACGCTATGAAGCCCTGCAGCAGCTTGCTCACGAAGAACATATCTCTCACCTGGTGCTGGCGCAGCACGCCGACGACCAGGTAGAAACGGTATTCATCCGTTTGCTGCGCGGCGGCGGCCCTGGTGCCCTGGCCGGAATGCGCTCGCCTTCCAGCCAGGGGGGGCTGACGCTCTGGCGCCCCTGGCTGGAAGTGCCACGTGCGGCCATTCTTGCGCTGGCCCATGAGGTGGCGGAACGTTTCGACATTGCGCTGGCCGACGACCCCACCAATCTCGACCCGCAATATGCTCGGGGCCAATTGCGTCGTGTGGTGTTGCCCTCGATCGCCGAACATTGGCCGGGCTATCGGTCGGTGGTATTGCGCCACGCGCGTCAGGCGGCCGAGATCGATGACGTCTTGCAAGAAGTGGTGCAGGCCGACTTCGAAGCGGTAGCCGGGCCCGAGCTCGCTACGCTGCGGCTCACGCCTTGGCTCGCCTTGAGTTCGGCGCGTTCACGCCTGGTGCTGCGAGAGTGGCTCAAGCGCCTGGGTGGGGAACCATCCAGTGCTGCCAAGCTCGCCGAGCTCGAACGGCAGTTGCGGCAAGCGCGCGCCGATCGCCAGCTGCGCTGGCAGCACAATGGCTGGCAAGTAGCTCGCTACCGCGAGCTGATCCTGGCGCGACGCCTGCCGGCGGCGGGCGGCGATCGCCCCGAGGAGCCCTGGCGCCGCGTCTGGCAAGGTGAGCCGTTCTGGGTTCTACCCCATGGCGGCGGAGAACTGCATTTTGAGCAGGCAGAGCAGGGTTGCGACCCCCAGTGGCTCCTGGGACGCGAGCTTGAATTGGGTTGGCGACTTCAGGGCGGGCGCATGCGGCTGCAAGCCGACGGGCCAACTCGAACCCTCAAGCGATGCTTCCAGGAGGCGGGGATTCCGGCCTGGGAACGCGAGCGCTGCCTGCGCGTGCGCG
>JAJUJN010000336.1 GCA_029265335.1 Alcaligenaceae bacterium | reverse complement strand
GTGCAAGTCACGCTCGAGCACGACGCTCAGCGCCGCACCGCCACGCTGCGGTTGCGCCAGCATTGCCCGGTGGTAGGGGTGGAAACACAGCTCGGTCTGCAAGAGAAACCGCCACTGCATATCCCGGTAGCCGTTGGCTTGTTGAAACAGGACGGCAGCGCCCTCCCCTTGCGCCTGGCAGCAGCCGAGAGCTCACCGTCGGCGCGCGTTGTCGCCGACGACACCATGCTGCTCGAGCTCACGGAACGTGAGGCGCAGTGGACCTTCGCCGATGTGGCGGAGCCACCGGTTCCTTCGCTGTTGCGCGACTTCTCTGCCCCGGTGATTGTGGAATATGACGCCAGCGACGACGAACTGGCCTTGCGCCTGGCCCATGACCCCAACGCGTTTGCGCGCTGGGAGGCAGGACAGGAGCTTGCCACACGATATATTCTGCGCACCGCGGCAGCTATACAAAACTCTGCGGCTCTGCCCGGCCTCAAGCAGCTGGAGCAAGCCTGGCTCTCGGTGCTCACCGACGTGGCAGTGGATCCAGCCTGGCAGGCGCGAGCATTGAGTTTGCCTGGTGAGCGTTTGCTGGCCGATCGCATGAACCCCATCGACCCTCAGGCCTTGGCCCGCGCCCGCGACCATGTGCAAATGAAGTTGGGCAGCGCCCTGGCAGAACATTGGCAGCGCTTGGTCAACGAAGCGCTTGCACCCAAACCCTACTCGCCAGACCCTCTCTCGGCAGGCCTGCGCGCCTTGCGTCATACCGCTCTCACCTATGGCTTGGCCAGCGGCGCCGACCACGCGATCGCAGACGCTGCCCAGCTCTTCCGCGAGGCCGACAACATGACCGAGTGCATGGCGGCCCTGAGCGGTTTGTTGAGCTTTGCGCCCGAACACGCCGCCACCGGCGGCGCCCTGGCCGACTTTTATCAGCGCTGGGAGCACGATCCGCTGGTGATCGATAAATGGTTTGCCATGCAGGCCACTGCCCGACCCACCGAGGTTCACCATGTGGAAGCCTTGATGCAGCATCCAGCCTTCCAGCTTCGCAATCCCAACCGGGCTCGCGCGCTGATCTTTCAGTTCTGCCTCAATCATCCACGCGGCTTTCATCAGGCCGACGGTAGCGGCTATCAGTTCTGGCTTCGCCAAGTGCTGGCCCTCGATGCACTCAACCCCGAAATTGCCGCTCGCCTCGCGCGTGCGCTGGAACAGTTCCGACGCTATGCGTCGCCGTGGCTTGAAGCGCAGCAAACTGCCCTGGAACAAGTGCAGCGGCAGCCCGACCTGTCGCGCAACGTCACCGAAATCATTGCCAAAGCTCTGGAGATTTCTTCGTGAAACACAAAACCCTCACCCAATTCCTGATCGAACAACAGCGGCTCGAGAACGCGCTGCCCGCCGATGTTCGTCTGCTCATCGAAGTGGTGGCACGTGCGTGCAAAACCATCAGCCACCACGTCAGCAAAGGGGCTTTGGGCAATGTGCTGGGCAGTCTCGACTCATCGAATGTGCAGGGCGAGGTGCAGAAGAAACTCGACGTCCTGTCCAACGAGATTCTGCTAGAGGCCAATGAATGGGGCGGCAACCTGGCTGCCATGGCTTCCGAAGAAATGGATTCCATCTACCCGATTCCGCACGCTTATCCCCGAGGCGGCTATCTGCTGCTGTTCGACCCGCTCGATGGTTCGTCGAATATCGACGTCAACGTGTCGATCGGCACGATTTTCTCGGTACTGCGAGCCCCCGCCGAAGCCGACCAACGCGAGATCGAAGAGGCCGATTTTCTGCAGCCCGGTACGGAACAGGTGGCCGCGGGTTACGCGGTATACGGTCCGCAAACGGTCTTGGTACTCACCGTAGGCACCGGCACCTTTGGTTTCACCCTCGACCGCGAAACGCATTCGTGGATTCTCACGCACGAAAAAATCTCTATTCCAGAAGACACCAGTGAGTTCGCTATCAACGCCTCCAACATGAGGCATTGGGCCGAGCCCGTGCGGCGTTATATCGACGAATGTCTGGCCGGCACCACGGGGCCACGTGAACGAAACTTCAATATGCGTTGGGTGGCCTCGATGGTGGCCGATGTGCATCGCATCCTGTGCCGAGGCGGCATCTTCATGTACCCCTGGGACGCGCGCGAGCCGGAACGCGCCGGCAAACTCAGGCTCATGTATGAGGCCAACCCCATGGCGTTCATCGTGGAGCAAGCCGGAGGGGCGGCCACCAACGGTACTCAGCGCATCATGGAGTTGCAGCCCCAGCAACTGCACGAGCGCGTGAGCGTGATTCTGGGTTCACGCAACGAGGTGGAACGCGTCACCCGCTACCATCACGAAGCGCAGCGCTGAAGGTGTTGATATGAAATGGGCCATTATCGCCCTGTGGCTGGGCTCCATTACGGTGGTTTATTTTCGCGGGCGGGTGCGCGTTAATTTCTTCCGCACCGTCGTGAACCATTCCGCGGCCCTGGCCCCGGTCAACGTGTTCATGTACGGGTTTTCGGCCGTACCCTCCCGACCCTATATCGACGCTGCCCGCTTTCCGGGGCTGCAGGTGCTCGACGACAACTGGGAGGTGATACGCGATGAAGCCCGAGCATTGGCCGAGGCTGAGCGTATCCAGGCCTCGCAGCGCAACGACGATGCCGGCTTCAATTCATTTTTCAAGACCGGCTGGAAGCGCTTTTACCTCAAGTGGTACGACGCGCAGCATCCCTCCGCCGGCGAGCTTTGCCCGCAAACCGTTCGGCTGCTGCAGGGCATTCCCGAGGTCAAGGCAGCCATGTTCGCCGTGCTGCCGCCGGGCGCCAAACTCAACCCCCACCGCGACCCCTATGCCGGTTCGTTGCGCTATCACTTAGGGCTGGACACCCCTAACGACGATCGCTGCTTCATCGAAGTGGACGGTGAGCGCTACAGCTGGCGTGACGGCGAAAGCGTGATTTTCGACGAAACCTATATCCACTGGGCCGAGAACGGTACGGATACCACCCGCACCATTCTGTTCTGCGACATCGAGCGCCCCCTGCGTTATCGCTGGGCGCAGCGCTTCAACCAATG
>JAJUJN010000369.1 GCA_029265335.1 Alcaligenaceae bacterium | reverse complement strand
TCACCTTTTCGAGACCATAGTGATCGTCATCGAGTACCTGCTGTGCCTTTTCGATGGAATGGCTGAGGCGACTCTTCTTGCGCCACGGCAAGTTCACCAAGGTTTCGATGTAGTTCCGCACCACTGTGGCTTCAGCCGACATGGGTGACATCAGTTTGAGTTTCTTGAGCTCGGCATCGGCCTTCTTGCGAGCTTCTTTGGGCATGCGCGCAGCTTCGATGCGCTTCTCGAGCTCTTCGAGATCGGCACCTTCTTCGCCCTCGCCCAGCTCTTTCTGGATGGCCTTCACCTGCTCATTGAGGTAGTACTCGCGCTGACTCTTCTCCATTTGCTTCTTCACGCGACCGCGAATCCGCTTTTCGACCTGAAGAATGTCGAGTTCGGTTTCGAGTTGAGCCAGAAGCGCCTCGAGTCGCTCGGTGGTACCGAGCACTTCGAGCATTTCTTGCTTCTGTTCGAGTTTGAGAGGCAAATGCGCGGCGATAGTGTCGGCGAGTCGATCGGACTCGTCGATACCTGCCAGCGAGGTAAGAATCTCGGGCGGGATCTTTTTATTGAGCTTCACATACTGATCGAATTGCGACATGATCGTACGCCGCAGAGCCTCGGTTTCGGGGCTTTGCGACTGATCAGGCGCGACCGGCACCAGTTCGCACTGAAAATGGGTACCGGTGTCTTCGACCGACTGGATGTTGGCGCGCTGGTTGCCTTCGACCAGCACCTTGACGGTGCCGTCGGGCAATTTGAGCAACTGGAGAATGCTGGCGACGCAACCCAGGTCGTAGAGATCTTCGGCGGTTGGCTCATCTTTGGCTGCCGACTTCTGGGCAACCAGCATGATGTTCTTACCGCTTTCCATGGCACTTTCGAGCGCTTTGATCGAGCGCGGGCGCCCGACAAAGAGAGGAATCACCATGTGCGGAAACACCACCACGTCGCGCAACGGCAACAGTGGTAGTTGAATCGGCTCGGAAGCGAGCACGTTACTGGCTGACATGAGCAATATCCTTAAAGCGAATCTATTACCAGAATGGGGACAAAAAAGCGGGGTTCAACCCCCGCCCTTCTGGCAATGTGAATACGAGACCTTGTGCATCAGGCCATATCGACGCCAACGGCAACGAGCGGAGCCCCCATGCTCCGGCCTGAGCTGCCGCGCTCCAGACGGCGCCCACACATGAAGGTGCTGCCGCCAAGCTCACTGATTACCTGAGGCCGCCTTGGGGGGCTCGTCGGCATAGATCAACAGGGGCGGGCCCATGCCGTCGATAGTCTGCTCGTCGAGCACCACCTTGGCCACCCGCCCCGGTTCGGACGGCAGCTGATACATGGTGTCGAGCAGAGCAGCCTCGAGAATGGACCGCAAGCCCCGCGCCCCAGTCTTGCGCAACAAAGCCTTGCGTGCAATGGCAGACAGCGCGGCGGGACGAATATCGAGCTCGGCTCCTTCCATGGAGAACAGCTTTTGGAACTGTTTGACCAAAGCGTTCTTGGGCTGGGTAAGAATCTGGATGAGCGCGGCTTCATCGAGTTCCGACAGAGTGGCGACCACGGGCAGACGCCCCACCAGCTCGGGGATCAAACCGAACTTGATGAGATCTTCGGGCTCGACCTCGCGAAAGGTCTGGCCCACGCTGCTTTCGGATTTGCCCTTGACGGAAGCGCCGAAACCGATGCCTGAGCGTTCGGTACGATCACGAATGACCTTATCGAGCCCGTCGAAAGCGCCACCGCAAATGAACAGGATGTTGGTGGTGTCGATCTGCACAAAATCCTGGTTGGGATGTTTGCGCCCACCTTGAGGGGGAACCGATGCCACCGTGCCTTCGATGAGTTTGAGCAAAGCCTGTTGCACGCCCTCACCCGAAACATCGCGAGTGATGGAGGGGTTGTCGGCCTTGCGCGAGATTTTATCGATCTCGTCGATGTATACGATACCGCGCTGAGCCTTTTCCACCTCGTAGTTGCAGTTCTGCAGCAGCTTCTGGATGATGTTTTCGACGTCTTCGCCCACGTAACCCGCTTCGGTGAGCGTGGTAGCGTCGGCCATGACGAACGGTACGTCGAGCATCCTTGCCAGCGTTTGCGCCAACAAGGTTTTACCCGAGCCGGTTGGCCCGATCAGCAGAATATTGCTTTTGGTGAGCTCGACCTCGTCTTTGTCGTTTGCCGCATGACGAATGCGCTTGTAGTGGTTGTAGACCGCAACCGCGAGAATACGTTTGGCCCGATCTTGACCAATCACGTATTGATCGAGTGTTTCACGGATTTCTGCGGGTGTGGGCAATTCGGTTTTGCCGCCCGCAGTGGTGTCTGGCGAGAGTTCGTCGCGGATGATGTCGTTGCAAAGGTCGATGCACTCGTCGCAAATGAAAACCGATGGCCCGGCAATCAGCTTGCGTACTTCGTGCTGACTTTTATTGCAGAACGAGCAGTACAGCAGCTTTTCTCCAGAAGATTTTTTGTCGGCCATAGAGGTCACTCCTCGTCGGAACGTGACGTCAGCACCTGGTCGATAAGCCCGTAGGCTACGGCGTCGGGCGCTGACATATAGGTGTCGCGCTCGGTGTCGCGGACAATGCGCTCGAGATCCTGACCGGTACGTTCGGCGAGGATGCGGTTGAGCTGCTCACGCAGCTCCAGAATTTCTCGGGCATGAATTTCGATGTCGGACGCCTGGCCCTGCGCACCGCCCGAAGGCTGGTGAATCATGATGCGCGAATTGGG
>JAJUJN010000245.1 GCA_029265335.1 Alcaligenaceae bacterium | reverse complement strand
GTCACAATGACCGCGGCATTGCTGTGGGCGTTGCCGTTGTTCACCTGACGCGCGAAGCGCGGGCGAAAGCCGTAACGTCGCACAAACGCCGCCGAAAAACTCGATGTGTGACGATAGCCCACCGCCACGGGCCGGCGCGGTAGGCAAGGGGCCGCCCGCAATGCTGGCCGCCAGCGCAAGTTCGTCGGCGGTGGTGGGAATCGACGTGCAGGCAGCCACAAACAGGGCCGGAGATACGCTCAACATCGCTGCCGCAGGCACTACCTCGCCGCGCGCTTCGGCGGCGGCCTGAATCGCGCCGAGGTCATGGCGTGGCCCTATGCTGATGCGCAGCTCCTGATCGTTGACGTAGAGCCCGCGATGAAACGAGAGGTTGGCTACACCGGTGTCGGGATCCCTTACCAGAAAAATACCGGCGGTGAGGTAGCGGCCAACGTCTTCTTCGTGATATCGCAGCAATGGGATCTGGCCGAGACTGCCCGCGACCCTGTCGTTGGTGTTACCGGGGAGCAGTGTGGGCTCGGTTGAAGCCTGCGATTCTTCGATATGGCGGTTGAGTGCGCGCGCGATGGAATCTTCGCCATCGCGTCGTACGCCGAGAATGTCGGCCAGACGATCGCGGCTGGCGTAAAGATTGAGCACCACCGGCATGTCATGGCCCCGCACATGATGAAACACCACGATGGCGTTATTGCGATCCTGGGCTTCGGCCGCGATGGCGGCGACCTCGAATTCGGGGTCGACTTCGGCATGAATGTCCAAAACCTGGCCGGCGCGTCTGTAGTGGGCGATAAAGTCTTGCACGAAAGTCACAACCTCAATAAGCAACTCGGTTCGCTTTCAGTCTAAGGCCCCGTGGCTGGCGGGTTTAGGGATTCGGTTGTGAGAAGTCAGAAATCGGAAGTTTTTTACCGGTCGCACAGCGGCACGCCATCCACCTACTGCCGCTGCCGACTGCATTGAGGCGATGCGGTAAGCTCCAGACCCGTGTGCTACTGACAAGATCGGAGAGAAACTGATGGCTGCAGGTCTGACGGTGCTGGGGTTGAAGCGGTGCGACACCTGCCGCAAGGCGCGGAAATGGCTGGAGGCCAACCAGGTGGAATATGAATTCGTGGACTATCGCGAGTCGCCGGTGAGCGCCGACGCCTTGCGTGCCTGGGCAAAACAGCTGGGCGGGTTCGAAAAGCTGGTGAACCGTTCGTCTACCACCTGGCGTCAGCTGCCCGAGGAAGAGCGGGCACCCGAGAGCGACGCTGCCTGGTGTGAACTGATTGCCAAACATCCTGCCCTGGTGCGTCGCCCAGTTCTGCTCACGTCGGATGGCGAGGTGAGCGTGGGCTTTCGGGAGCCGGCATGGCGCGAACGTTTGGGCTTGCCCGCGTAGACATCACGGGTACATCACGCGTGCACGAGGCTCGCACCTGAAGAGAGCTTGCGTGGCCGCCAGCAATTGCTGGCGGCGCAGGGGTGAGACCAGAGGGCTCAGTTACGAAAGCGCTCCACGCGCACGGTGAAGCTGTGCTTGCGGAGATCTTCGAGGGCCGCATCGACGGGCCCGCCCATGAGGTCGGTGAGAACGTAGCCGATGTCTTCGCGCGTTTGCAGCGACTGACTGGCAATGTTGAGGCCATGCTCGGCAAACAGATTGTTGAGCGTGGCCAGCGCGCCAGGCACGTTGCGGTGCACGTGGAGAATGCGGGTGGCGCCTTCTTCGCGCGGCGATACCGGCAGCTCCGGAAAGTTCACCGCCCCTTTGGTGGCGCCGTGCACCAAAAAGTTCACGAGCTTTTCGGCCACTTCACGGCCGATGTTTTCTTGGGCTTCCATGGTGCTGCCGCCAATATGAGGCGTGAGAATCACATTGGGCATGTTCACCAAGGGGCTGCGCAGGGGCTCGTCGGGGCTGCGGGGTTCGACAGGGAACACGTCGATAGCTGCGCCGCCAACCTGACCACTCTGCAAGGCCACGTGCAGGGCATCGATATCTACCACCGTGCCGCGCGAAGCGTTGATGAGCATCGCGCCCTTTTTCATTTGCGCCAGCGTGTCGGCGTTGATCATGTTTTCGGTGGTGCGCGTGGCCGGCACATGCAGGGTGACCACGTCGGATTCGATCAGCAAGGTGGCCAGATCGGGAGTCTGGCGGGCGTTGCCCAGAGGCAGCTTGGCGTCGATGTCGTAGAAAATGACACGCATGCCCAGGCTCTCGGCCAGGGTGCCCACCTGACCACCGATGTTGCCGTAGCCGATGATGCCCAAAGTTTTTCCGCGTGCCTCGTAGGCGCCGCTGGCGGTTTTGTCCCAGTGTCCCAGGTGCACTCGGGCGTTCTTTTCGGGGATGCGGCGCAGCAACAGTATGGCTTCGGCCAACACCAGCTCGGCCACCGAACGCGTATTGGAGAATGGCGCGTTGAACACGGGAATACCGCGATGCATGGCGGCGCCGAGATCGACTTGATTGGTACCGATGCAGAAACAGCCTATGGCTTGCAGATTTTCGGCGACTTCCAGGCGCTCACGGGTGAGCTGTGTACGCGAACGGATGCCCACCACGTTGGCAGTGCGCAACTCCGAGAGGAGCGCGTCGCTCGAGAGGGCCGACGCATGGGTAACGATATCGGTGTAGCCGGCGGCCTGGAAAACGGCGTGGGAGCTGGCGTGGATGTTTTCGAAGAGAACGATTTTTGTCATGGTAGGGAAGGGCAGCGGAAAGCTGAGACGCGGCAAGCAAGCCTGCGGTAGGCCAAACAGGCATTGTAGCGCTGTCGTCGAGCCCGCAGCGGTGCTGAGCGATGGTCGCGCGGCCAGAGGCCACCCCGCGAGCCGGAGCTCAACCTAGCGCTATGGGCATCTTGCGTTCAGACAAACCAGAGGTAGGCAATCAAAGCACCAGCGCCTATCACCGTGACCACCCCGGTGAAAGCCAGCACGGCAACGTAACGGGCGAGACGACGCTGCGTATGGCGCAAGGCTGCAACTTCAGCCGTGAGTACCGGCATATAGTCTTCGCGGGCGAGGCGATGGTGCAGCAGGCGGGGCAAGGCCGGCAGCAAGTCGGCCCACTGCTCGCTCTCGCGTTCCATATTGCGCAACAGGGCGCGCAGCCCGATGCGCTCGCGCATCCAGCTTTCGAGGTAGGGTTTGGCAGTTTTCCAGAGATCGAGGTTGGGGTCGAGCTCGCGACCCAGACCTTCGATGTTGAGCAGGGTTTTCTGCAGCAGCACGAGCTGAGGCTGCACTTCCATCTGGAACCGGCGCGACGTTTGGAACAGCCGCATCAGCACTTGAGCCAGCGAAATCTCCGACAGGGGTCGGTCGAAATAGGGCTCGCATACTGCCCTGATGGCGCCTTCGAATTCTTCTTCGCGCGTGCTGGCGGGCACCCATCCCGACTCGATATGCAAGCGCGCGACCTGGCGATAGTCGCGCCGGAAGAAAGCGAGAAAGTTCTGCGCCAGGTAGTTTTTGTCGAATTCGGAAAGCGAGCCCACGATGCCGAAATCCAGGGCGATATAGCGGCCTTTGGTTTCGGGGTCCATCGACACGTAGATATTGCCCGGATGCATGTCGGCATGAAAGAAGCCGTCGGTGAATACTTGGGTGAAGAAGATCTCCACGCCATCGCGAGCCAGCTTGGGAATGTCGATGTTCTCGCGGCGCAGCCGATCCACCTGGCTCACCGACACGCCATGCATGCGCTCCATGGTGAACACCGTGTTGGCGCAGTAGTCCCAGAACACTTCGGGCACCAACAGCAGGTGATCTCGGCGCCGGTCGGGGCTGAAATTGCGCCGCAATTGACTGCAGTTGGAGGCTTCGCGCAGCAGATCGAGCTCGTCTTGCAGATACTTGTGGAATTCATCCACCACCGCCCTGGGCTTGAGCCGACGGCCATCGGGCAACAGGCGTTCCACCAGATCGGCAAAGATGCGCAT
>JAJUJN010000208.1 GCA_029265335.1 Alcaligenaceae bacterium | reverse complement strand
GGCCCCTCCGGCACGCAAGCCATCGCGCGAGCTGCAGCCTTGCTGCGGGCTCTGGCCACGCACGGCCAAACGGGTTATCGCCTGGCCGATCTTGCCCGCTACCTGCAAATGGAACGCCCCACCGTGCACCGTATCTTGCGCCGCCTGGTAGAAGAACGCCTGGTGCAACAAGACGCCCGCACACGCACCTACCGCCTCGGTCCGCTGATCTATGAACTGGGCTTGGTGGTCGACCCACCTGCTGCCCTGCAAGCCTGCTGGGAGCCCTCGCTCGACGTGGTCGCCCAGCATTCGGGCGACACGGTGTTCGCCTTCGTCCCGGCATCGTACGACGTCGTCTGCATCGACCGGCGCGAGGGTCATTATCCGGTCAAGGCCCTGCTGCTTTCTGTAGGTCGCCGGCGCCCCCTGGGCACAGCCGCCGGCAGCTTGGCCATGCTCGCGCGTTTACCGCCAGACGAAGCCGAGCGCATTCTGCAATACAACGCCGTGCGGCTCGAGGCCATGGGAGAGGATTCGCCACCGGCACTCATGAAACGCATCGAGCAGGTACGCCACGACGGCTATGCCCTCAAGCACCCGCTCGACATGCAAGAGATTCTCTCGCTGTCCATGGCGGTCTGCGATGCCGTGGGGCGGCCGCAAATGGCCATTTCCATCTCGGCACTCACCTATCGCATCCGCGATCGGCTCGACATGCTGGTGCCTCTGCTGCGACGCGAAACCCAGGCCATCTCTCGTCGCCTCGCCACCCACGGCGGCGCCGGGCTGGTGGGATGATCTGCTGAAAGCGAGGTGTCGACTTCGCAAAAGAGTCCAGATAGCGGAATCACCCGGGCCGCCAACCCACCAGTAAAAAATAGAATGCTTCTCAAAGGGGCCGCTCTGGCCCCCATAACACCCAGGAGGAGCCAACCATGTCTTTTTTCATTCCCTGCCGCCCCAGTCTCGGTCAAATGGCAGCCGGCTTGTTGATGGCCGCCGCCCCAGTGCTTGCCAGTGCCGCCGATCAAAGCGGCAAAGCGGTTGAGTGGCCTACCCAAACCGTTCGTTTCATCGTGCCCTACAGCCCAGGCGGCTCGGCCGACATGATCACTCGTGAAGTGGCGCAACGACTGGGCCAGGCCACCGGCGAAGCCATCGTGGTAGAGAACAGGCCTGGCGCCGGCGGGTGGACCGGCTCGCTGTCCGTGGCACGCGCCGAGCCCGATGGCACCACGCTCCTCTTGGCAACCAACGGTTCACACGGTCTGTCCCAGTTGTTTGCCAAAGGATCACCGTTCGACCCTTTCACCGACTTCACGCCCATCACGCCGGCAGTCATGATGCCCATGGTGGTGGCGGTACACCCAGACGTGCCGGCACAGAACGTGGCCGAGCTCATCGAGTGGGCCAAGGCCGAAAAAGGCGTGGGCGAGGTGATGTTCGGCGTGCCCGGCATCGGCAGCCCTCACCACCTGGCTGGCGAGGCGCTCAATGCCTGGGCCGACAACCGCTTTGCGGTGACGGCCTACAAGGGTTCCGGTCAATCCATCATCGATCTCATGGGCGGCCACATTCCCATGGTCACGGCGTCTCTGGCAGCAACCTTGCCGCACCATCGCGACGGCCGTCTGCGCATCCTCGGCCTGGTGGAAGACCAACGCGCCGAAGCCGATCCCGACATTCCCACCATCGGGGAATCGGTTCCCGGCTACGTCATGCCGGATACATGGATGGGCTTCATGGGGCCGGCCAACATGGATCCCGCACTCACCCAAGCCATCAATGAACAGCTTGTGGCTGTGTTGCAACAAGCCGAAGTGAAAGCGGCGGTTTCCGACATGGGGCTGCAAGTACTTACCAGTACCCCGGAAGAGTTCCAGGAGCGCATGACACGCGACGTCGACTTCTTCAAAACCATGATCAAAGAGCAGAACATTCAGATCGAGCGTTGATTTCTACGGCGCCTGCTCGCGGCGGCTGCTAAGCCAGCGGGCGCTTCTTAGCCCGCCTCCCCATCCTTATGTGAGGAATTCGAATTTCATGTCTCAAGTCTCATCTCCCACTGCTCCACTGAGCGGTATCACCATTGTCGAAATCGGCCAGAACGTGGCGGCGCCTTCGGCAACTCAGCTGCTGGCCGACATGGGCGCTCGCGTGGTCAAAGTGGAGAAGCCCCGCGGCGATGACGCGCGCGCCTGGGGCCCTCCTTTCTGGGAGGGCGCGGCGGTGATGTTCCAGGCCATGAACCGCAACAAGCATTCGGTTGCGGTGAACTTTCGCGAAGCCTCCGATGTTGCCGCGCTGCGGCAGTTCATTCTGGCCGAGGTCGACGTGGTCATCCAGAGCATGCGGCCCGGCCTGCTGGCCAGTCAGGGCCTGGACGGCAAAGAGCTGCGCCAGCAAAAACCCGGCCTGATCTGGTGCGACCTCGGCGCTTATGGCAGCGTGGGGCCGCTGTCGAAGCACCCCGGTTACGATCCGCTCATGCAGGCTTTTGCCGGCTTGATGAGCGTGACCGGCGAAGCTGGGCAGGAGCCTGTGCGCACCGGCTATTCGGTGGTGGATGCCGGCACCGGCATGTGGGCGGGCAACGCCATCCTGGCGGCCTTGCTGCACCGCGAACGCACCGGCGAAGGGTGCCAGGTGGATGTGTCGCTCTACGAAACCGCACTCGCCTGGATGTCCGTTGCCGCCGCGCACTACCAGAGCTGTGGCGAAATTCCCGGTCGTTATGGCTCGGGCGCGTCGTCCATCGCTCCGTACCGCGCCTACGCCACGGCCGACGGCCACATCGTGGTGGCCGCAGGCAACAACACCTTGTTCGAGCGCCTCTCCCAGTTGCTCGGGCACCCCGAATGGCCCAACGACCCTCGCTTCGTGGGCAACGCCGAGCGCGTCGCGAATCGCGAGGTTCTCGATGCCCTCATTGGCGGCAAGATCGCCACTCAAACCACCGCACAGTGGGCCGAACGCCTCGAAGCTGCGGGAGTGCCCAACGCGCCCGTGCAAAACATCAAGCAGGCGCTGGAGCATCCACAAACCCAAGCGCTGGGCATGGTTCAAAGCGTGCCGGATTCCGCCATGACCTTCCTGGGCCTCCCCATCCGTTTCAACGGTGAACGCCCCCCTATTCGCAAGGCGCCACCGGCCCTGAATGCCAACGCCGATCTGTTGAAGCCCTACCGCAAGAGCATTGCATGAACAATCTACAAAACACCGACCAGGCCCTCGATATCCCGCTGGGCAATGATTATCCCGAAATCCGCGAGGGCATTCGCCGAATTTGTGCCAACTTTCCGGGCAGCTATTGGCAAGATCTCGATGAACGTCGCGCTTACCCCGACGCCTTCGTGAAAGCGCTAACCGAAGCTGGCTATCTTTCGGTGCTGATCCCCGAGGAATATGGCGGCGCCGGCCTGCCGCTGCGAGCGGCCTCGGTGATTCTCGAAGAGATCCACGCCAGCGGCTGCAACGCCGGCGCCTGCCACGCTCAGATGTACACCATGGGCACCTTGCTGCGTCATGGCAGCGAAGAGCAAAAGCAGCGCTGGCTGCCGAGGATTGCCGACGGCTCCCTGCGCCTGCAGGCGTTTGGCATCACCGAACCCACCACGGGGTCGGACACCACCCAGCTCAAGACCCGGGCCGAGCTGGTGCAAGACCCTGCAGGTGATTACTACCGCGTGACGGGCCAGAAGGTATTCATCTCACGTGCGTTGCACTCCGATCTCATGATGCTGCTGGTGCGCACCACGCCCGCCGATCAGGTCGAAAAGAAAACCCAGGGCTTGTCGGTGCTCATGGTGGACCTGCGCGAAGCCCGTGGCAACGGCCTCGAGATCCGACCGCTGCGCACCATGGTGAATCACAACACCACCGAGATCTTCATCGACGGCCTGAAAGTGCCGGTAGAAAACCGCATCGGTGAGGAAGGGCGTGGCTTTCGCTACATTCTCGACGGCATGAACGCCGAACGCATCATTGCCGCCTCCGAAATGCTCGGCTATGCCCGCTGGTTCATCGAAACCGCCAGCAACTACGCTCGAGAACGGCGCGTGTTCAACCGCCCCATTGGCCAAAACCAGGGAGTGCAAGTCCCGATCGCCCGCGCCTACACCGAATATGTGGCCGCCGACATGGTGCTGCGCAAGGCCAGCGCACTCTTTGCCGCTGGTCTACCTTGCGGCGAAGACGCCAACATCGCCAAGCTTCTGGCTTCCGAAACGGCATGGCACGCTGGCGAGGCCTGCTTGCAGACTCACGGCGGCTTCGGTTTCGCCTCCGAATACGACGTCGAGCGCATCTGGCGAGAAGTGCGCGTGGCCCAGGTGGCGCCTGTTTCCACCAACCTCATCCTCGCTCATGTAGCCGAACACACGTTAGGCCTCCCCAGGTCGTACTGAAGCGTACACAGCAGCAGCGGCTACGAAGGGCACGGCCGAACTAGGCCCTCCCGACCGCACCAAGGTAGCTGTAGGTGGCACGTCGTCCGCGCCGCCCCCACCACTCACTGTGTTTCACCAGCCCGGCGGGCGGGCCTTCGGCCTTCCCGTTCTCCCATGCTCGCCCACGGCGGTGGGTGAACTCGCGCCGCCGCGCCGGTGGCGCGTCAGCGCTCAGACAGTACATGGACGCCCCTATTTTGCCTAGCTACCTTTCAGTTCTGGTG